>JAIOQJ010000574.1 GCA_021413475.1 Planctomycetota bacterium
ATCGAGGGCGAGATTTTCACTGAATATCGTTCCAGCTGGTAAGAAGTATGGCCACGGCTATAAAATAGTGCTCATGCTACAAATCCAAACCATCGTCTCGATGCCGTTCGCCGAAAATAGCTACGTCGTCTGGCGCGACGAGCGCCAAGACGCCATTGTCGTCGACCCTGGTCTGGAGCCGGACGCCATTCTGGAGTTTCTGCTCCAGCGAGAATTAACCCTGTCGGCGATCCTGAACACGCATGGCCATGCCGATCACATTGCCGGTAACACGGCGATGAAGGAGAAATTTCCGACAGCACCGCTGGTTATTGGCATCAACGACGCTCCCATGCTGCGCGACCCGGTTGCCAATCTAAGCTCCGCGTTCGGCTTTGAAATTCTCAGCCCTCCGGCAGACCAAACGGTCCGCGAGGGAGATTCCATTTCGTTTGCCGGGATCGATTTCGAAGTGCTCGATATTCCGGGGCATTCGCCCGGCCACGTCGTGTTCTTGGTGCGGGAAAAACCGATTATCGTGCTCGGCGGCGATGTCCTCTTCCGGGGCAGCATCGGCCGCACCGATTTTCCCGGCGGCAGCTTCGAAACGCTGGCTTCGGGAATTCGAACGAAACTCTACACCTTACCCGATGATACGGTCGTCTACCCAGGTCACGGCCCCGTCACCAAAACTGGGCACGAAAAGCGGTCGAATGAATATGTCCCCGGTTAACTTCTTCGAAGGATGGCCTAGGAAAGCCGTCCTTTCGAAGAGCAACACCTTCAAATCGCGCCCCAACCACAAATTTCAGGCCGGGAATGAAATTCACATTTCCCCGCTGGTAATTTGACCTTCCACCGGAATTCATTCTAGGGTTGAATCGGATAGGCTTTGCTTTACCGCAATCTACCTGAACCGTTCATGACTCGCCGCCATTGAGCTTATGCCGTTGTTCCTGTTGCCCATGTCGAAATGAAATTCGCCTGCTACTCAGGACGCGTCCGTCGTTGACACGGACAAGCTTTATGAATTCCCTGAATGGTGCGGAGCTCGCTCAGGCTCTCTTTGACGATTCCAGTGACGCTCTGTTCCTTGTAGATGTCGAGTCGGCTCGCATCGTGCAAGCAAACGATGCCGCCGCCCGCCTGACCGGGCGAAATTCGGAATCGCTGCCTGGGACTGCGCTGATCGAATTGCTTCACTCTCAGCAGGCCGGCGAATTCGACGAACTGACACGCTGCCTTGATTCCGGAACTCGTTTCCATGCACCTGATGGCTTCGAATTGATCACCTCCCATGGCGATGACCTTATCCCCATTGAGTTGACTTTGAGGCCTCTTCGAACCGGTCAACGAGCCTTGCTGCAAGTGAAGGACTCACGCTCTCGACGCCAGCTCGAAGAGCGCACCGCCCTGGCTGAAACCGAGTTGGCCTTGGTGCTGAACACGGTCCCCGCGGCCGTTTGGTGTGCCGAGCGAGAACCGGAAACGACGCTCGCCGGTCCCTGTGAAGAACTACGCGGCTGGCGCTACCGCTATCTTTCCCATGCCACGGAGCGGGTCGTCGGTTGGCCGCTCGAATTCTTCAATGATGGCCCCCATCGCTTTGCCCAGATCATTCATCCCGACGATCGAAACGCGGTTCTGACGGAGCGAACCACGTTCCTGCTGTCACCAGAAACCTTCTTCAGCATGGAGCTTCGGGTCATCGGTCAGGATGGCTTGGAACGCTGGATCCGTTCCGATATGCAGGCGACTCGCGATTCCCATGGCCGGGCGGTGCGGCTCGACGGCGTCGTCACCGATATCCGTCGTTCCAAAGTCGCGGAGCTTTCCCTTCGTGAAAGCCAGCACTGGCTAACACGGTTGTTGCAGACCAATACCAACGGCGTGCTGATTCTCGATTTGACAGGCTGTATCACATATGTCAACCCGGCCGCCGAACTGTTGCTCGGCAGGCGTTCCGATGAATTACTGGATCGCGATTGGAATCAACTCCCCTGGCACAGCGACGACAACCGACACGAAAACGTCCAAGAACTCGTTTACCAAACCCTCGCTAGCAGCGAATTGACGCTGGATCGCCCCGATGGGAACACGGTAACGGTCGCCTTGAGCGCCGCTCCGTTTCGGAATGATGCCGGACTCATTACGGGCGTGGTCGTCACCCTGTTTGATTTGACTCAGCGGAAACGAGCGGAAGAAACAATCCGCCGCTCCGAGGAGCGTTATCGCCGGTTGTTCGAGCGCAATCTGGCGGGAGTCTGCCGTTATACCAGCGACGGCCGTTGTTTGGACGCGAACCCCGCCTATGCGAGCGTATTTGGCTTTGACACGCCTGCCGAAATGCTCAACGTTCCCAGCAGCGAACTCTACTTCTCGCCGGAAGAGCGAGAGGAGAAAATCAAGCGATTGTTCGCTCAGGGACAGCTGACCAATATCGAGACACGGCGGCGACGCAAGGACGGCAAAGAGGTATGGGTTCTCGAAAACGTGATGCTGGTTCAGGAAGGTTCGGCGACGATCATCGAGGCCACGGTCGTCGATATCACGGAACGGAAACACGCGGAACAGAAACTGGCGAATGAACACGCCTTGTTACAAGCTCTGCTCAACTCCATTCCGGACTTTATCTTCTACAAGGATCGCGAAGGACGATACCAGGGCTGCAATCCCGCGTTCGAGGAATATTCGACTTTTCGACAATCGGACATCGTCGATCGCAAAATTGAAGACCTATTCCCCAGCGAACAAGCGATGGTGATGGCCCGAGAAGATCGTCAAGTTTACGACTCCGGGAAACCACTACGACTCGAAAAGACTCTCGAGACAGGTTTGGGGTCCCGTTCTGTCGAACTTGTCCTCAACCCCCTGATGACCGAAAACGGGGAGATCCTCGGATTGCTCGGCATCGGGCGAGATATCACCGAGCGTCTGCGGCTCGAGGAACAACTCCGGCAAACCGGCAAAATGGAAGCGATCGGCCGGCTCGCTGGCGGAGTTGCCCACGATTTCAACAACTTGCTCACGATTATCATTGGCAATCTGGCACTCTCGCGGAGTCTGCTCGCCGATAACGATGCCGCGCGAGAGCTTCTCACCGATAGCGAACAGGCTGCCCAGCGCGCCGCTGAGCTTACGAATCAGCTCTTGGGCTTCTCCCGCCGCCATCCCCTGGCGGTCCAACCGCTCGATCTCAATCGCCGTGTCACCGAGACGGTACAACTCCTTCGCCGGACCATCGACCCGCGCATCCAGATCGAAGCCGCGCTCGCTACCGACCTCTGGACGATCGAAGCCGACGGCGGGCAAATGAGTCAGGTCCTCATGAATCTCTGCTTGAACGCGCGCGACGCGATTGCGGATGGAGGGCACATTCGCCTCGAAACAACCAATGTTCACATGACACAGGTGGATGTCGGGCGTAACCTCGATGCGCGCGCTGGCGACTTTATCCGAATTAGATTGAGCGACGACGGCCCAGGCATCTCGCCCGAATTACAAGCCCGAATCTTCGAGCCGTTCTTCACGACCAAGCCGTTTGGCAAAGGGACTGGCCTGGGCCTCGCCGTTGTCTTCGGCATCGTCCGCCAGCATCAAGGTTGGATCGAATGTCACAGCGAACTCGGTCGCGGCACTCGCTTCGACATTTATCTGCCCCGCTCGACCAAGACAATTTCCCACCAACCATCGGTTCCCAGCAATCTTCCGGTGGCCGGGACGGAAACGATCCTGCTCGCCGACGACGAACCGATGATCCGTGAACTGGCTCGCGCGGTCTTGAGCAAGCAAGGCTATCAGTTAATCCTGGCCGAGGATGGCGTCGTCGCCGTCGAACTTTACCGCGAACATGGTGAACGAATCGACCTGGTGCTTCTGGATCTTTCGATGCCGAATTTGTCGGGCAGAGAAGCAATGCGTCAGATCCGGGACATCAATCCACGAGCCCGGATTTTGTTTGCCAGCGGCTACTCGACCGACCAGTTCGAGCCTGGAGAACTCGACGGCGTCCTCGGGTTCATCCCCAAGCCATATCGTCCGCAAGACTTGACCCGCGCCATCCGTTCCGCCCTCGACAACACGTCGAGCGGCGGCAAGATCATGGTGCTGGCACCGGAACGATTGCCGGTGTGAAGCTTCACACTCCAATATCCTCATTCCAAAGCGTCGGCTGCGCCGCGATGAATTGCCGCATCAGTTCGATGCAACGAGGTTCCTGGAGCACTTCAACTCCCACGCCTCGGCTACGCAAAAGGTCTTCTTCCCCCATGAACGTCTGATTTTCCCCAACGACAACGCGCGGGATGCCGTAGAGCAAGATGGCCCCGCTGCACATGGCACACGGCGAGAGGGTCGTATAGATCACGCTCTCGCGATAAACGCGGGCGGGTTGCCGGCCGGCATTTTCCAGGGCGTCCATCTCGCCATGTAAGACGGCACTCCCACGCTGAATCCGGCGATTATGCCCCCGGCCAATGATGCGTCCTTGATGCACGAGCACCGAGCCGATGGGAATGCCGCCCTCGGCCAAACCAGCTTCGGCTTCTTCGATCGCGGCTTTGAGGAATGGGTCCATGAGGTCTCCTGAGTTTGAATCAATCACCCCGTGAAGCCGCGACGCGGAGGTTTTACGGGGTTTGGATAGCTGATTTGGCCTCAAATTCCTATCAGCCATCGCCCGAGATTATTCGATGCAATGGCCCAACACTCGGTGGCCAGCAGCCAACGATCATGCCGGACAAAAGTCAGTCCCTAAAAACTAGTTCAATACTTCACGGCGAAACCCGATCCGACGAAGTAATCGACCGCGTGATCGTTCAGACCGACGCCCGCGCGAATATCGAGCTGGAAGAGCGGGGTGACCTTGTATGTGAACCCTCCGTCGAAATAGTGTTCCGGTCCGATATCTGGACCGATCGCGCTACTGGGAATGAGGGCGAACCATTCGGTGTAGGCACCGAGTTTCGGAGTGAGCGTATAGCCCACAGTCATCGATTGGGCGAGCAATAAATAGGAGTGCTTGCCGGTCCCGATCACATTGAGACCCGCGGGATCGAACAATGGGAATTCGCCGCGTGCGCGGTTGGCCTGCGTGCTGCCGCCGATCGAAATGCGATCTTTGATGACGTCCCATCCGTAGAGCAGATTGATTCCCGGTAACATCTCGCCATTCGTCACGCCGCTGGCACCCGTGGGAACGGTCGTCTGAAGCACGAGAGCCATCTCAGGGCGCCAGGCTTTTTGTTCGGTCAACCCGAGCTTGACGCCAAGATATAAGTCTTGCGCACCGTTGACCTGTTCACGGCTACCGTCAACCAACGTGGTCCGTTCGTTGACGAAGTTCTGGCCCAGTCGAAGCTCGAACCAGTCCGCGAACATGCCGATGCGAAGCAGAGCTTCCGGACAAGAGTTTACGGAAAATTTCTCGCCGTTCGTACGGTCGCGAAAGAAGGTGTAGCCGGCTTCGAGCTGAATGCGTCCTTTGCCGACAGTCGAGCTTGCTTCCGTAAAGTCGGGACGGTCCGTGACGATTTCATCGGGTTCGGCATCATCATCTGATTCAGCGTTTCCATTCATTCCGTTCGCTTGCTTCTTTTCGGGCTCGGCGTCGTCCTTCTTGTCGTCTTTACTTTCCTTCTTGTCGTCCTTGCTCTCATCTTTGTCCTTTGCCTCCGCCCATTCAAAGAGAACCTTCGGCCCCTTG
Organism: Planctomycetota bacterium; assembly: GCA_021413475.1. GTDB lineage: Bacteria > Planctomycetota > Planctomycetia > Gemmatales > Gemmataceae > JAIOQJ01. Next base: position 5,684 of record JAIOQJ010000574.1, read on the forward strand.
TTTGCTTCGGAATCCATCGGGCGCGTGAACGAAGCGCAGCCGGACGACAGGACAATGAGGGAACCGAGCAGGATTGCGGGCATCGAATTGGTCATGGTTTCCCCCAAGACAAATTGCACGTGTTGCGCAGAACTGACACGATCTAACGGTTATGCACGTAGATCTAATTATCGGACCTGTCGGTGACGGACTTTAGCGCCGCCTAACTTTTGGGTTAGTCAGATGAGTTTGCACGTGTCATGGAAAATCGAAATGAGAACCGGAACCCCGTTCGATCCTATACAACGCGTCACCTAGCGTTGAACTGAACCGCTCCGCAGTTATCGAAGGCGGACTCCAGAGGTGCAATCTAGCGGTCGATGGGCTTGGCTTGCATGCGATTTCTCGGCATTTTCCACTTCTCGGTTTGGATTGGAAGTTCGATCGTACGCGGCGAGTAGTTCCGCAGACGCAGGTCGTCGATGAAACGCCGCCGTCGCGACGTCATGGGCATCTGTTCGAGCCGGATCATGTTGCAGTCTCCACGAGGGGAAAGGGAAGGCGAACCTTCCAGCCTTCGCCGCGAAACAGGCGAGCGAGAACTCGAAAAGATTCACGCCATCAACGCGACGGGAAAGCGGCGAAAACGATGTGAAAACAGAGTGAGAAAGGAAGAAACCGGACCACCGCGGAGCGGTTTCGTTCAACACAAGTTATTCGTTGTAAAAGTCCCGGAATTCGTTGCAAAATGGTAGTTTTGCGTTTCAAAATGCCCAAAATTCGTTGCAAAATAGTAGTTTTGCGTTTCAAAACGCCCGGAATTCGTTGCAAAAATGGCGTCATTCGTTGCACGGGGGGTCTCCGAAAATGCTGCAACGAATGAAATGCAAAGCGCGTCGCGACTTCACCCGCTTAACAGGCGTAACAGGAACTGATACATCTGCCCCGGTTGCTCCTCCCCTTCTTGCAAGCGCCAGTACGCGCTCTGTTCGTCCACGACTTTCAGCCGGCCCAGGCTTTTCTCGGCGAGTTGCTTGATCCGCTTGGGGCTGCGATAGGTCAGTACGATGTCGGGGCCATTGCGATGGATGCTCGCGACTTGCCAGCGCGAGGCAAGCAAACGCAACTCGGTCTGTTTCAGCAACCACTCAGCCGCGTCGGGGACCGGGCCGTAGCGGTCGCGGAGTTCCTGGCGGAAGTCCTCGATCTTGCGGGCGTCGCGGATACGCGACAGACGGCGATAGACCTCCATCCGCAACTTCTGCCCGGGCACGTAATCGCGCGGCAGAAACGCGGGCCAAGGGAGATCGACGTGAACTTCCAATGGCGTTTTTAGCGGCAGGTTCTTCATCGTCCGCACGGCGTTTTCGAGCAACTGGCAATAAAGCTCGTAGCCGATGGACGAGATGTGGCCCGATTGCTCCATGCCGAGGATGTTCCCCGCGCCGCGGATCTCCAAGTCGCGCATGGCGATCTTGAAGCCGGAGCCGAGCTCGGTGAATTCCTCGATCGCCTTGAGCCGCTTGGCCGCGTTGGGTGTGACGTCGCGCTCGTTATCCAGAAGCATGTAGGCGTAGGCCCGATTCTTCTGCCGGCCGACCCGGCCGCGCAACTGGTGAAGATCGGCCAGGCCATAGTGGTCGGCCTGGTCGATGAAGATGGTGTTCGCGTTCGGGATATCCAGGCCGCTCTCGATGATCGTCGTCGCCACCAGGATGTTGGCTTCCTTGCGGACGAACTTGAGCATCGCCTGTTCGAGTTCGCCCTCCGCCATCTGCCCGTGGCCGATGACGATCGTCGCTTCCGGCACGATGGTGGCGATGCGATTGGCGATCACCTGAATATCGTGGACGCGATTGTGGACGAAGTAGACCTGCCCGTCGCGATTGAATTCACGAAGGATGGCGGCCCGGATCAGCTTGTCGTCCCAGCGGATGATGCGCGTCTCGACCGGCAAACGCTCCGGCGGTGGCGTTTCGAGATTGCTGATGTCGCGGATGCCAAGCAGGGCCAGATGCAGCGTGCGCGGGATCGGCGTCGCGGTCATGGTGAGAACGTGGACCATGGCTCGGATCTGTTTCAGCCGTTCCTTGTGCTCGACGCCGAAGCGCTGTTCCTCGTCGATGATCACGATGCCGAGATCCTTGAAGCGGACGTCTTTCGAGACCAGCCGATGCGTGCCGATGATAACATCGACGGCCCCTTCAGCGACGCGTTTCAGGACCTTCTTCTGCTCGCCCGGCGAGCGAAAACGGCTGACGACATCGACAACGAACGGGTACGGAGCCAGCCGTTGCGAGAAGGTGCGGAAGTGCTGCTCGGCCAGGATCGTGGTCGGCACTAGCACCGCCGCCTGCTTGCCGGCATCGATGATTTTGAAGACGGCCCGGACGGCCATCTCGGTTTTGCCGTAACCGACGTCGCCGCACAACAGGCGATCCATTGGCCGAGGTTTTTCCAAGTCACCCTTGATCTCGACGATGGCGGTCAACTGATCGGGCGTCTCTTGATAGGGAAACGAGGCCTCGAACTCTTTCATCCACTCCGTGTCGGCGGGAAACGCGATGCCCGGCTGAGCGGCCCGCATCGCTTGAAGCTGGATCATGTCGGCAGCCAGGTCGCGGACCGCCTCTTCGACGCGTTCCTTCTTTCGGCCCCAAGCCGTGCCGCCAAGCTTCGAGAGTTCCGGATCGCTCTTGCTGCCGCCGACGTACTTCTGCACCAAGTCGATTTTCGAGACCGGCACATACATCAGCACGCCGTCGCGGAATTCGAGAAGGAGATGTTCTTCCTTCGGTTGCGTCTCCAGACCAGGAAGTCGATCGAGCGCCTTGTCGCTCTCGTCGTTGGTGCCCGGCCCCTGCACGCCGCGATCGAGCATCTTCATGCCGCGATAACGGGCGATCCCTTGTACGACGTGGACGACCAGATCGCCTTCGTTGAGTTCCAGAAACGAATCGATGGCCCGCGATTCGATCCGGCGTTTCGGCATCCCGGTCGGGGCCGCTTTTTCACCCGCGGGGGCTTGCTCGCGGTGGAAAAGTTCGTGGCTGCCGAGGACGACGATGCCCGCCTCGACCAGCCGAAAGCCCGCCCGCACCGAACCGGTGACCAGCCGCAACCGCTGGGTTTCCGCGAGTTTCCCGGCCGCGAGGACTTGTTGTAGGCGATGGCTTTCAGCCTCGTTATGGCAGGCGACGAGTACACGATCGCTCGGGGCGACGGCATCGAGTTCCTCGCGAACCCGGCTGACGTTGCCGCTGAACCGTTCGACCGATTCCACCCGCAGATGCACAGACGTTTCGACCGATGGCCGCGGCATGGCCGAGATGGTCACGTTCGGCAAATTCATCAGCAGAGAGAAGATGCCATTCACCGAGAACAGCCCTTCGGTGCTGCTGACAGCCTCCAGGAAGAACTTCGCCTGCTCGCGCAGATCGCCCGGTTCGACAAATGCGACCCAACTGTTCGCGGGGAAGTGATCGAGGAGGACGGCACGCGTACCGCGCGGGGCCTCACTCAGATTTCGCGTACCGAGCACGGTGACCGCACGCAGGTCTTCGATGCTCCTTTGCGTGGCGGCGGCAAACGAGCGCAGCGATTCGATCTCGTCGCCGAAGAGTTCCAGGCGGATCGGGACATCGGCATCTGGAGAGTAGATGTCAAGAATGCCGCCGCGTTTCGAGAACTCGCCGGGCAACTCGACGGCATCGACGCGTTTGTAACCTTGCTCGACCAGCCAGCGAGCCATCTCATCGACGTCAATGGTGGTGCCGACTTTGAGGAGCTTGCCCCGGCCGGCCAGTTCTTCCTTCGAGGGGACCGGCTGCATCAACGCCGACATCGTCGCCAGCACGATCTTGGGCGGGCTAGTCGCGAGTTTTTGGAGGACGCGCAGCCGTCGCCCGGGCACGTCGTCGAGCATCATCTTTTCGGGCGGCCACGTTTCCCAGGCAGGAAAGACGAAGGGCTTAACGCCGGTAAAGGAGAAGAGGTCGTTCCCCCAGGGATCGATGTCGCCGGGATGGGCGAGAGCAATCAGCAGGGTCCCGGGCGTACTCTTGGCGAGCGCCGCGGCCGCCAGCGACGCGGCGGAACCCCAGGCACCGTCGATTACCCCGCCGGAATGTTGACTTAGCGCGCGCAGAAGCCCCGCCCACCCGTCGACGAGCTCGATTACACCCGGCAAGTCGGCCAGCGACTCCACGCCTTCAGCGGTTCCCGATCCCGGCATGCGGACGTTTCCTGAACCATCCTTCAGACGACTGCATGTATCCTACTCATTCACGTGCGGCTGGGGCAATTGGAGCTACATCCAAAACAAGAATTGAACCACAGAGACACAGAGGCACAGAGAAAACAGATCTTTATCAAGTTCTTCTCTGTGCCTCTGTGTCTCTGTGGTTCAAATTCTTGATGTTTTGGTCGCACAACGAACATTGCGGCTCGACTCGGGTTGATTATGCTAGAAATATGAGCCCTGAACTTTCTTCCCCTCTTTTCGAAGAACCCGAAGGCACGATCGGTGCGGCCGTCGAAAAGCCTTTGTTCGCCGACATCGTCTTCGATCGTCCGCTCGATCATGCGTATTCCTACGCAGTGCCGCCCGAACTGGCGGCACGGATCGCCGTCGGCAAACGGGTCGAGGCCCCCTTCGGCCGCGGCGATTCGGGCACCATCGGCTACTGCGTTCGCGTCAGTGATGAAGTTCCCACCCGCGCGGTCAAGAATCTGAAGAGCGTGCTGGATGAGGAATCTCTGCTCACCGATGCCCTGCTTCGTCTGACTCGCTGGATGGCCGATTACTATTTGTGCGGTTGGGGCCAGGTTCTTCAGGCCGTCTTGCCAGCGGGCGTCCGCGATCAAGCCGGTACGCGGGAGAGCATTTTCGTCGAAGCAATCGTGGAGGCCGAGCTTCCGAAGGATCTCCGCGAATTGACGAAGAAACAGGCCGAGGTGCTGGACAAACTCCGCCGTGAGGGGTGCCCGCTCGAACAACGCCAGCTGGCGAAACTCGCTCAATGCACGACCGGCGTGATCGCCGCGTTGCTCGATAAGGGCTACGTTCGCCGATTCGTCAATCGAGTGGAGCGGCTCGACATTTCGGCAGAGGATCCACCGCACACACATGTGCCGATCACTCTGAACGACGATCAACTTCAAGTCTTCGCACCGATCGAAACAGCGGCCCTCGGTGGCGGCTTCAAGGCGTTTCTGTTGCGCGGCGTCACTGGTTCCGGCAAAACCGAAATCTATCTGCGAGCGATCGAGGAAGTGATCCAGCAGGGGAAGGAAGCGATCGTCCTGGTGCCGGAGATCTCGCTGACGCCGCAGACGATCGAGCGCTTCCGCGGCCGTTGCGGCGAGGTCGCGGTGCTCCATAGCCATCTCACGGATAGCGAACGCGGTGCCCATTGGAGGCGGGTCGCGGCCGGGAAGGTGAACGTGATCGTCGGTGCCCGCAGTGCCATCTTCGCACCGGCACGACGGCTCGGTTTGATCGTCATCGACGAAGAGCACGAGAACACCTTCAAACAAGAATCGACGCCGAGGTATCATGCCCGCGACGTCGCCGTCATGCGGGCCAAGCTCGAGAACATCCCGATCGTCATGGGCACTGCCACGCCCTCGCTCGAAAGCTGGCACAACGCCCACAAGGGCAATTACACGTTGTTGAGTTTGCCCAATCGTGTCCTCGAACGGCCGATGCCGCTGGTGCGCCTGATCGATTTGCGCCACGAGCCAAAGACCGGCGGCATCTTCCACGCCATTAGTCCCACTCTGCAAAAGGGGATGGAGAAGGCCCTCGGCAGCGGCGGGCAGGTGATGCTCCTCTTGAATCGCCGCGGCTTTTCGACTCACGTCCACTGCACGAATTGCGGCCATGTCGCCACCTGCGAGCGGTGCGATCTGGCGATGACCTACCATCGCGGACGCAATTCGCTCCTCTGCCATTACTGCGCCTTCGAGACGCAACCCTACCAGAAATGCCCGATGTGTTCGCAGCCGACCGTTCGCTATCAGGGCCTCGGCACCGAGAAATTGCAGGCGGAATTGCTCGAGAAGTTCCCCGGTAAGGTCACGGAGCGGATGGATAGCGACACGATGCAGAAGCCGGGCTCACATCGGAAGACACTCGACGCCTTCCGCGAGGGAGCGGTGCAGATTCTGCTCGGCACGCAGATGATCGCCAAGGGGCTCGACTTCCCGAACGTCACGCTCGTGGGTGTCATCAATGCCGACGTCGGCTTGCACCAACCCGATTTCCGAGCGGGCGAGCGCACATTCCAGTTACTCGCGCAAGTCGCCGGCCGCACCGGCCGCGGCGCACGCGGCGGCCAGGTGCTGATTCAGACTTATACCCCCGAACATCCGTGCATCGCGCTGGCCACCAAGCATGACTTCTTGAAGTTCGCCGAGATGGAGCTCGCTCAGCGAAAGGAGCACCAATACCCGCCCTACCAACGGCTGGCCCGCTTGATTATCCGCGGCCTGAACGAAAAGGCGGTGCAAGAATTTGCTGACCAGTTGGCGGAGTTGTTTCAGGAGGCGACCAGAAGCCCCGAGCGCAACCCGCCGCATGCCGTGGGCGTGCGCATCCTTGGGCCAGCCGAGGCACCCGTCTATCGCCTCAATAACTATTTCCGGTTCCACTTCCAGGTTCAATCCGCCAGCCCCGGTTTACTCCACCAGGTATTGCGCGATGTCGTCACCAAGGCGAAGTCGACGAAAGG
>JAIOQJ010000575.1 GCA_021413475.1 Planctomycetota bacterium
AGGTGCTCACGCAACCTGGCTCGCCGATGTTCACACCCGAAACGAATGCCCCACGATCTCTTTGTCTTCCGCATTGCGGCCGCTCCATTGGACCTGAATGCCCTTCCCATCGTCCGTGATTGACATCATGCCGAACTGGCCTGGGCCGGGGAAAGTGCCCTTGCTGTAGGGACCACCCTTCACCGAGCCTTTGTTGTCGAGGGCGGCAGCCTGGAAGACCGGGATCGGGGCACCGCCGCCGTCGGCATAGTCGCTATGGGCACCGTCGTCGATGGCGAGCATGTGCGAGTCGCCGCTGAGGATGCAGATGTTCTTGATGGCGTTTTGCTTCAGGAAGTTGGCGATCTCGGCACGTTCCTCGGCCCAGTTATTCCAGTAGTCCGTCTGCTTCTTGGGATCGACTTTGCCGATCCAGGGCATGGTGCTCACCCAGACGATTAGGCCGTGCGTCTTGCGGGCCGACAGCAATTCCGATTTGAACCATTTCTTCTGGGCTTCCCCCATCATCGTCTTTTTCTTGCGGGCGGAGCGCAGATCCGTGAGGATAAATCGCACCCGGCCGATGCTGAACGCCTGCGCGATGGGGACATTGCCGGTGCCGAGTGGGAGCGGGTAATGCGGCACACACGATTGATAGGTGATCCGAGCTTCGGTCCCCGCGGGAGATTCGCCGCCGGTGTTGTTGCCGAGATAGTCGTGGTCGTCCCACATGTACGCGATCGGGGTTGATCGATAAAGGGCGGCCTGCACGGGCGATTCGTGAACCTTGAGATAAGCCCCTCGGCGTTTCGCGGAATCGAGCCGGCCGATGTTCTCATAGTGAAAATCACCCATGTGGATAAAGGCGGCCGGTTCGTGCTTGAGGATCGTCTCGAAGACGACGTGCCGGGAACCGGTCCTAGCGCAGGAAGCGAAACAGACGTTGAAATTCGCCGCTCCCGCCGGAAAGGTTTTGAACTTGCCGTGCAGCGTCTTGCTAAGTGTGCCCTCAATTTCCGCCGCGTAGTAATAAGTTGTCAACGGCTTCAGGCCGGCGAGGTCGAATGCCAGCGTGTAGTCGTTACTTGGCGTGGCCAGGTGTTCCTCGGTGTGGATTGCAGCAGCGAGGCTAGGTTTCTCGCTCACGGCGATGCGGACTTTCGGGGTGGGCGCCACGGGCTTGTCGTCTTTATCCTTCGGCTTGGGCGTCGGCGGTTCCACAATTTTGACGACGATCCGTGCCGCATACGGCGTGACTGCTCCGCACCAGATGTATTCCGGGCTCGCGCCGCCTTCCTTTTTCGGTACATCCTTCTGAAGTTGTTCGGCCGCAAGCACGAACGGCACCGTCATCCCGGCAGCGGACGCCTGGGCCATGAAATTGCGACGATTCATCAAGCAAGCTCCCGCATTCGGGTCGGAGGTGGTGTGCAAGTTCAACGGACCTATCTATCATAACAATTAGAGTTCCTTTCGCCCTCGCCCCTTGTCGAGCGGAACGATTCCATGCAGCGACGGAAATATCTCTTCCCCCACGTCATCGAGATGAACTACCAGGCCGGGCATCGGCTTGGCGTGAACGTATACCTCGTCGAGGCGGGCGATGAGTTTATCCTCATCGACATCGGCTACGAAGACGCGGTCGATGTCATCATCGACCTGATCCGCGAGATGGACTTCTCTCTGAATCGCTGCCGGATGATCATCGCCACGCACGCCGATGCCGACCATATTCAGGGGCTTCGCCGGGCCAAGGAAAAGCTAAAGACCAAGGTGGTCGCCCATCCCCTGAGCATCCCGCCGATCGAATCGGGCGACGCGGTGATGACCTACGCCTCGATCCCCGCCCAGGGCATTGATATTCCCATGCCCGCTTGCAAGATCGACGGCACGCTCAATGAAGGGGACATCATCGACCTGGGCGGCAAACTATCGATGACGGTTTGGCACACCCCCGGCCACACGCCGGGACAGATCAGCATGAAGATGGGGAATCTCCTCTTCAGCGGCGACAACATATACAAGGACAGTTGCGTCGGCGTGATCGATGCCCATCACGGCACGAACCTCCCCGATTTCATCAAGTCGCTGAAGCGGATCTTGGCCGACGACGCGGAGTATTTGCTGCCGAGCCACGGCCCGATCTTCCGCCGCGATCCGAAAATCATCCAGAAGGCGATCACCCGCCTCAGCGAGTATCAGTACATGGCCGACTTCGGCACCTGCGCCATCGGCTGGCCGCTGCAGGATGAGTGGGACACGGACATCATGTCGGGGAAGTTGCCGAAGTTTGATAAGTGATTGATCCTGAAGGGAATATCCCCGAGGCTCGCAAAGCCTCGCCTCGGGGCGTGTGGGATACACGACCCAAGCCCCGAGGCGAGGCGTTGCGAGCCTCGGGGATGTACTCTCTTTGGATAATGCCTGTTTCAGGGAAATTTGAACGTGCAATTGCTTCCAAATGAGCTCGCACTCGCAAACTTGAAGGGCGAAATCCCCGATGACTGGAGGGGATTTATGAGCAAGGATGAAGCCTACGATTGGTTGAAGGAACTCTCTGGACTCGACTTTGGTTACGACATCAAGCAATGGGAGGCTTGGGTAAAAGAACAAAACAAGCATCTACCCCCGAAATTCCCACTCACTCGCCGTCGATCCCCAAATCCCGAATCGTAAATAACGGCCGATAGTCGTAGCGAGCGAGCGCTTCCCGCGCTCCTTGCAGCCGATCGACAATGCAAACCACGCGGGCCACGGTCGCGCCGAGTTTCTCGATTTCCTCGATAGCCTGGATCACCGAACCACCCGTCGTTAGCACGTCGTCGATCACCGCCACCCGATCGCCGGCCTTGACCAGGCCCTCGACGCGGCTCTGGCTACCGTGCCCCTTGGCCTGCTTGCGGACGAAGAAACCTTCAATGGATCGGCCGGCCCGGTGGTAACTCAGCGCGGCCGCCGTCGCCATCGGGATCGCGCCGACTTCGAGGCCGCCGATCGCCTGAAGATCGAGGTCGCTCGTCGCCTCGTAAAGCAAATCCCCGAGCAACGCCACGGCCTCCGAGCAGAAGAGCACCTTCTTCGAGTTGATGTAGTAACTGCTCGTTTTTCCTGACGCAAGCGTGAACTGGCCGAACGACACGGCCCGTTGCAGAAACAGTTCTTTCAAGCGGTTCTTCATGGGTGGATCCAGGTCAGAGGTCGTGGTTTTGACCCCAACGGGGTCGAATATGAAAGCCCAGGGCAACGCCCTGGGAAATGAAGCCCCCTCAACCAAGCCCCAACGGGGCGTCATAATCGCGCCCCGTTGGGGCTTGAAATCGGGGAGTTTTCGCGTCCCAGGGCGTTGCCCCGGGCTTTCATATTTGACCCCCGTTGGGGGTCGAAGACGATAATCAACGAAGCCCATACAACGATATGGACTAATCACCCATCGGCAAATGACCAGAGGCAACCATGTCAGACAAAGCCAAGCCGGAAAAAGAGAAGACTTACACCGACTCCGAGATCGCCACGATCATCAAGGAGAGCGGCCTGACCGGCTGGTACATGGAAGATGGCTGGCTGCGGCGCAAATACAACACCGACGGCTGGCCGCAAACCCTGATGGCCGTCAACGCCATCGGCTACCTCTGCGAGGCCGCGTACCATCACGCCGACCTATCCGTCACCTGGGGCAAGCTCTGGGTGAAACTGCAAACCCACTCCGCCGGTGGCATCACGGACAAGGACTTCGAACTCGCCAAGAAAATCGAAGAGGTCGTTTTATGGCGACCGAATGGCGGTGGTCTGGGAACCGGGAACCCGAAGCCGTTTGTTTTCAGTAAGGGCTGATTGTGGTTAGCCGCGACGCGCAGTCTTCGGAGCGGAGGGAGGGCAACCGCTATGCGCGCCACAGTCGTTCGAATTCAGTCGGGCTCATGTCGATGTCGCGGAGGATACTGCGAAGCGTGCCGATTTTGAGCGTCTCATTGCCGTGGACGGGAACGGATGTTTGACGAGGTCCCTTTTGCATGATGTGATGGCTTCCGGTAATTCGAACGATGGCGTACCCTTGAGCCATTAAGAACTGAACCATTTCCTTGCCGCTAGGTCGCGGAAGATTAGCCACATGCCAACTCCGTGAGATCCCACTGTAGCGTTCGCAATTCGATGGGACTACTGGATCGAGCCATCGCCTCCTCAAGGCCGAATGCTTCGATGTATCCGCGCAAAGCCACCTTTAAGTCGGCGATCGCTTCGTCTTCGGTTTCGCCTTCGCCATAGGCGGGAATATCGGGCAATCGCGCCGTAAATCCGCCAAATTCGGGATCGGGGATCAGTTCGACGGTGAGCATCGCTATTTCTCCTAACTTAACGGAGATACTATACCATAAGTCACGGTTAATACGAATGCATCTCTCCGCGATACTCGCCCGGTTGCAGTGGTTCTTCAGCATTCACCCAAAACGAGTCAACACATTCCCATCCCCCAAATTCACCGTCGTCGATTCTTCGACCTTGAACCATTCCGGATGACAGGTGAAAACGAGAATCTGCAGCGGTCCGGCGGGCGGCGTCTGGTCGAGGTCACCGGCTGCCGCACTTTTAAGAACCGCGCGCATGAGGTTTAATCGGTCGCGGTCGCTGTGTGTCAGTGGATCGTCGAGGATGGCAACGGCGGGTTCCTCGGGTTTCGAGAGCGTGGAGCCGAGGGCGAGGCGGACCATCAAGCCAAGTTGTTCGATGGTACCCGTCGACTCGTCGTCAAAATCAAGTTCAATCGTGCCATCGCGGGACGTGAGTTTTTCCGGCAGGAATTGATCGTTGAAGCGTAGCGATTGATAATCGCCAATTTTCAGCAGGCGGATCCAGCGGACGACGCGATCGTGGATCGGCTCCATCACCGTGCCGAGTTGCTTCTCCCGACATTCGTCGAAGAGCGCGTAGAGCCGATGGTAGGAATCGCTTTCCAGCGTTTCGTGGTCAATCTGGCGGGTGAGTTCCTCAACATGGGCGGCCGCGGCGGCTCGTTTTTGATGAAGGCCCTCGCTGCGGCTCAGGGCCCCCTTGATCTGATTGAATTCCCGCTCGGTGTCGGTGAGCGATGCCTGGTGGGCCAGCAATGCTTCTTTCGCGGTATCGAGGCGAACCGAGATTGTGGCCTCGTCCTCGCTCAACTTGGTCGCTTCGAGCTCCGCTTGCGCCCGGACGAGACCAGCCTCGGCTGCCTGAATCGCTTGATCGATTTCGACCAGCGAGTGCATCTTCGCGAGTTCTTGGCGAATCGATTCCATTTGGGCACTGGCTTTGAACTGCGTTTCCTTGGCGAGGCTCTCCTGCTGCCGTAGGCCCGGCTTGGCTGATTTCGCCGTGGCCTTGCCGGTCGTGCCGTCGATTTCTCGATCCAGTGCCTCGATCTGTTTTTCGATCCCCGCGCTGCTCCTCTCCGCAGCGTCGGTCTCTTGCCGGAGTTGCTGAGCGAGTCGCTCCAATTCGGCTTGATCGCTCGGTAGTTCGATATCGGGGGCGGCCGCGAGAATCTTCTCCAGGTGAGCTACCGCCTGCCGCGGCGCATCAAGGCCTTCAGGAGCCAGTCGGGCGATCTCTTCCCTAACCCGTTTCAATTCCGGCTCGCGAATCAGTTGGTTGGCCGCCAGTGTCTGCAAAAGATCGAGAGCGTTCGGGTCGCCCGCCAGGATGCCGAACGGAGCGAGCCCATCGGCAAAGGCTTTTTCAAGCTTTTGCAGGTCGCTCTCGATCTGATCGAGTTGGCCCGCGTCCGACCCTTGCGACAGTTCCAGGCGTCCCCAACC
>JAIOQJ010000702.1 GCA_021413475.1 Planctomycetota bacterium
CGAGACGGTGGTCACGCCGACTGTCGTAAATGCGTACTTCGTAGACATCCTGTCCCGACAAATCGGGTTTCAAGGTAACGGTCGGTTTCGGCGGTGCGTAGGTCGCCACCGCTAAGCCGCCTGCGTCCAAGTCCGATTCTGTTGATTCCGATTCGGAATCGCGAAACGTGCCAACGTCCACTTCGTAAAGCGATCCGAGATATACACCCGGCATAGCGAAGTACTGTTCGGGAAGAACATCAATGAGTTGCCGGACGATCATCATCGGCCAACCGGCATGGAGCCCGTCCCACGAGTGCTTATCATCCAAGGGTGAGCGAAAATGATCTCGCAACGGCATGGCGGTCCTCCTTTCGCGTTTATTCTAGCATGGACTGAATCGCTGCATAGTTTTCAAAAATGAAACTGAATCGCAAAGGCGGTCTACAGACGTGCAATCTATCGGTCGGTGGGTTCGGCTTGCAAGCGATTTCTGGGCATTTAAGCCGCCTTGGGCTGGCTCGGATGCTCGATAGCGAACTTTTTGACTGCCTGCCGAGAACCGCACCCGCAAGATGACAATCGCTGAGTTCATGACAAGAGATACGACGCCGAGGAAATCCATACGTCGCGAAGTCGCACGAGGTCTATCATGGAAGTGGCCGTTTCCCTATAACGGACCGCATGAAAGAACTACCGCTGATCCTGGTTACCGAAGACACAGATGCACGGCCGCTCGCTTGGCTGAAAGAGAACGCCCGCGTCGTCGAAGCTCCCCCGGGTTCCCCCGAATTCGACGCCACGCTGCCGGATGCGGTCGGGATGGTGGTGCGCACTTACACCAAAGTGAATGCCGCTCTGCTGGCCCGCTGCCCGAAGCTGAAGGTCGTCGGCCGGGGCGGCGTGGGCATCGAGAACATCGATGTGAAAGCCTGCCGCGCTCGCGGCGTTGAAGTCGTCTACACGCCGGATGCGAACAGCCTCGCCGTCGGTGATTTCGTCATCGGCTACGCGCTGCAACTGCTGCGACCGTGGGGGTTCTTCAAAGATCGCGCCTACGAGGTGAAAGAGTTCCGGCACATTCGCGACACCCAGCGCGGCGTGCAGATGAACGAACTGACGATGGGCATCGTGGGCATGGGCCGCGTCGGAAAGCGAGTTGGGAAAATCGCCGCCAATGGCTTCGACATGCGGGTGATCTATAACGACGTGCTTGATGTGCAATCGCAACTCCAGTTCCCCGCGACGGCGGTCGATAAGCCGACCCTCTTCCGCGAGGCCGACATCATCACCCTGCACACCGACATGAGGCCCGGAAATGAGCACATGATTGGTGCATCGCTGTTATCGCTGATGAAGCCGACGGCGATCCTCATTAATGCCAGCCGCGGCGAGGTTCTCGACGACAAGGCACTTGCCGCCGCGATTCGCGACAAGAAGATCGCCGGTGCCGCCATCGATGTCTTCGACCCGGAACCCCCCAAGGCCGACTATCCCCTGCTCGGCTTCGACAACGTGCTACTAACCCCCCACATGGCCGCCCGCACGCACACGGCGATCGAGAACATGAGCTGGGTGGTGCGTGATGTGGTTGATGTTTTGAATGGGAAGCCCGCGAAGTATCCGGCACCGTGAGGGGTGTGGTAAAAATGGAAATGCTGGTTTGGCCAATTTCTAAACTCTTCCATCTGTGTTCGGGGCAAAGGGATCAATTAGCTCTCGAAGCAACTGTGTCTGAGTAAGACGCACCCTTGTGAATTCCTCGATGAAGTCGCAGCCCGGCAGCCGTCTCATTGCATTGGCTACTTGAAACGACGCAGATGCTGCGGCCTCCAGTGCATCTGGCAAGAGGCATAGCAACGCAGCTCTGGCGGCCGCACAGCCGGAGGTTCGAGGTGCATGTGCATCCCGGCAGGCAGGGGTTTTCGCGGCCAGGAATGCATTGCCAGCTTCTCGGTGCACGCTTTCCCGTTCCAGTTCAGATAGTTCGCTGTTCGCGAGACGCTTGGCTGCTTCTACGGCAATACGACTGCGTTCGTCGCTCAGCAATAGCCAAATACACCGACAGCAAGCAACTGCAAACAAGCGGAGCGTACGGTTGCTCGCCTTATCGCGCAGAAACTCCAGCATTGGTTCGGGATCGGAACAGGCCATCCATTCTGCTTCCGTCATGGTCTCACTTGTAGCCGAACTTGAAGGAACGACATCCACTCGCCTTTGCAACGCCATACCTTCGCGGCCGCCAACTCTAATTGCCCCCAACGTTCGCCAGCACCTGGCGCACCAATTCAACGTCCAACTTCAGGATGGCCGCGATCTCCGCGGCAGACTTCTTTTGGGCAGCCAACCTTGCGATGGCGAAGCCCTTTTCCATTCCTTTCTTCTCACCCTTCTCCATTCCCTTCTTCTCGCCCTCTTCCATGGCTTCCTGGTAGACTCGACTCTCCCGAATGTCGAGGATCTGCAGCATGGCTTGAATCTCCTCCCGGCTCAGGTGGGATAATTTGTAGATGACAATCGTCTCGATCAATTCTATCAGATCGGCGCGCAACGCTTCATCCCCAACCTCCGCCTTGGCCTTCGCGATGAGACTGCGAGCGGCGGCAGGACCTTGGATTTCAGATTGCCGAATCAAGTACAGGATTGACAAGCCCAGCGGCGCGTTCGCCACTTCTGGTATCTCTTCCAGGTACAAGGGCCGGACAAGGCCCGCGTCAAGTAGAGGCTGATAAGGTGCCAGCCCCTTCGGCTCCAGGCCGCGGTTCGCAAACAACACGACGCCGCAATACGGTTGCGTCGGATCGTGCCGTTTCAGATAGGTGTAGACTTTCGCCAGCAGGCCGGCGTAGACGTTAGGCAACGGATAGAACTGCACTTCCAGGAAACACACCGGCAAGACGGCCTCTTTAGGGAGGAACACGCCATCCACGCGTTGCGACGTGTCCTTCAATTCGAGGGCGTGGTATTCGTAGTGCGCCGCCGACTCCGTGGCCTCCTCGACCGACATCCCCAGAAGGAGGAAGAAGGTCTCCGAGTTACTCTCGAACAGTCGATAAAAAAGCGAGTCGGTTTTCATCGTGGCGATTGGGGCCGTTGGGTCGCACGCTGGGCAGTCAGACACTTTTACCGCTATTAGCGGTAAGTCCGCCAAGAATTTTCTTTGTCCCTTTGGACATTGCCAGGCGAGAATCCTCACTTCTTGACCGGTTGCCGCCCAAACGACCCTTTACCCTGGAGGTCGAGATACTCGATCGTGACTTGAGCCGCCTTTCGATCAGGTCCAACGCGGAAGGTTATGGCGCTCAACCCGCTGGCATTCTCGCCTTCCGGCTGGTAAAAGAACGTGTCGCGGTCCCAGTGACGCAATGTGAACGACAACTTCTTCGGCCCGATTTGAAGAACGAGTCCCTTGTCTTTTTCCACGATCTCCAGGTCGCCGTAATAATCGTTGTGATAGGTGCCGAGATAGGCTTCGCTAGCCAACGGCGGAGACACGTTCGCGAGTGGCTTGGCGTAGTTCACATCCGTGCCATATTCGGGCTTGAGGATTTCGGCAAAGATCGGGCGGAATAATGCGAGCCAGTCCCTTTCGGGTTTACCCGTCAGAACCAGATCGAAGAAACTCGCGCTGACGGCCTCGGCCACGCCCATCGGCGTTCCGTTGGTGAGGACAACGATGCCCAGGCTCTCGCCAGGCAACAGCGAGACTGCCGTTCCCGCGCCCAGTGCGAACGCCCCTGAGTGACTCAACGTGACCCGGCCATCCACTCTGTAGTTCACGTTCCAGCCCAGCCCGTAGAAGCCGGCGCGGTCGGTCGCGGGATTTACTGGTTCGTGGCTGACAATCTGAGGTCGATGGGTCTCGGCCAGCGCTTTCGCTCCGATGACCTGCTTGCCGTCGAACTTGCCGTTGCCGAGGTGCAAACGCACCCACTGGGCCATGTCGCGCGCCGATGAACTGGCCCCGCCGGCCGGGGATTGGGCGTCGGGTCGGCGGACGTACTTGGCGGTCCACTTGCCATCGACCTGGACGTGCAACCGAGCTCGGTTCTCGGCGGCCTCGTAGTCCGCGAATCGATAGCTCGACGACTTCATTCCGAGCGGGCGGAAGAGCTTATCGGCAGCGACATCCTCCCAGGTCTTCCCGGTTGCCCGTGCCCCGGCGACCGCTTCTTCGTTGTAGCCGAAGTTTGTGTAGGCATAGCGCGAGCGAAAGCTGCTTGCCGGTTTCTGGAACCGCAACCGGTGCAGCACTTCCTCGCGCCCGTAGCCGATGTCTTCCAGAAGATCCCCCGCGTGAGACGGCAGCCCGCTGCGGTGGCAGAGAAAGTCGCGAATTGTCACCTCACGCGTCACCCACGGGTCGAACATGCGAAAGCCGGGGTCGCGGTCGATCACGCGGTCGTCCCAGCCGATCACGCCCTCGCCGACCAGAGCGGCCAGTACCGTCGAGGCCATCGGCTTGGAAACCGACGCAAGCTGGAAGACAGTGTCGCCATCGATCGGCCCCTCCTTCCCGACCTCCCGGACGCCGAAACCCTTTACGTAAACCACGCGATCCTGATGCACGACAGCGATGGCCATCCCGGGCACCCCCGTTGTCTTCAAGGTTTGCTCCGCGAGTTTTTCCAGTTCCTTGAGGGCCGTTTCGACCTTCTCGGCCGTCACATCCGCCGCCTGAACCGGCAGGGGGATAACGACCAAAAGGAGAATCGCCGCCGAGAGACGCAAGTCAACGAAGTACATGTTGCCCTTTCGTGGGAGCGGGGATGATGTGCGAATGCAGTTGGCGTATTATTGTGGTCATCCATCCGGACGAATACAAGGAGCCGCCCACGCTGAATGGATCGCCGAACCGTTGAACCGCTTTTCGAAGTGTAGAGCGGAGAAATGGGCGGGAACATCGCCCGGACGCTCAGACGGGGCTGTTTTATTGAACCGGTTGATTTGCCGCTCCTCGACGTGGTATGATCACCTCATCGCAATTTGCAAACCGTCTTCGACTGGAGCTTGCTTGATGATGACGAATCGCCGTAACATCCTCAAAGGCATGACCTTGGGGGCGGGCAGCGTGCTGCTGTCGCCAATCCTGCAGAAGCTGGAGGCGCACGCATCGGGCCAGGAGACGGCATCCGCCAAGCGGTTCGTGTTCATCGTCGAAGGTAACGGCATCACCCCTGAGCAAATTCAGCCGAAGAGCCTGCCACGCCGCAAGGAACAGGATCGCACCACATTTCTTTCCGAATCATTACTCGACCAGGAACTACCATTCGCTCTAGCCCCGCTCAACGATTACAAGGCCAGGCTTAGCATCATCCAGGGGCTTTCCGGTCGTATCTGCGGCGGCGGGCACTCGAACAATTTCGGTGCGCTGGGTGTTTATTCCAGCAAGGCGGGCGCGTTCGATGAAACCGTTGATGCCGCTCTCGCCAAGGCGTTGCCCTCGCTATTCAATCACGTCGCCCTGGGAATCACCGACCGGCCGGAGCACGCTGTCGTTTACAACATTTCGGCCTGGGGGCCCGGCAAGAAATTGCCGATGCAATGTAAGCCGGACCTGGCCTATAGCACCCTCTTCGGCAGCGTGGCCGAGGGATCCGCCAAGCAGGCGTTCGAGGCACGGAAGAACCTCCTCGATTTTCTGTCGGCCGATGTCAAGAAAGTTGAAGCCCGACTCGGCGGCGAGGAACGCGAGAAGTTTCAGGCCTACGTCCAATCGTACGAAAGCATGAAGGACCGCCAGAGCAAGCTGAACGAGATCGCCCACACGCTTCGCAAGGCCGCCCCGGTAGTCAGCGACAAATACACGTCGCTGGTCGAAACGGATCGACTTGACGCCCATTTCGACATCGGCGCGGCGGCATTGATCGGCGGGCTCACCAATGTGCTGGTCATCGGTTCCGGCAACGGCGATCCGTATTTCAGCATTCGCTTCAAGGGCCTCGGCATCGATCTCGACAAG
>JAIOQJ010000703.1 GCA_021413475.1 Planctomycetota bacterium
GGTCAGCCGACTCTTCCTCGGCACACAGTTGCAGTGTGCCCGCTGTCACGACCATCCCTTCGACAAATGGTCGCAGAAGGACTTCTACGGCATGGCCGGCTTCTTCGTGCGGCTGGTCATTTCGGAGAGTGGCGGTGCGGGGAATCGCAAGTTCCTGATCAGCGAAAAGGGCCTGGGCGAGGTTCTCTTCACGGGCGCGGTCAAAGACCAAAAGCCCGGCCAGAAGGGCGAGCCGATCAAGCCGAAGTTCCTGGGCGGCACGGAACTCGCGGAACCGCCCACTCCCAAAGATGCCAAGCCCCCGGAAATCAAGGACGGCGTAAAGCTGCCGAAGCCGGCCTTCTCACGCAAGGAAAAGATCGCCGCATGGGTCACTGCTCGAGACAACCCGTTTTTCGCGCGGGCCGTGGCCAACCGTGTTTGGGCCCAGTTCATGGGTCGCGGTCTGGTCCATCCGGTTGATGACCTGGGCGAGAAAAATCAACCCCGCCATCCCGCTCTCTTGAAGGCTTTGGCCGAACAGATACTCGCGCACAACTTCGACCTGAAGTGGTATATCCGCGAATTGCTCAACACCGAGACGTATCAACTCGCCTCCACCGGTAGTTCGAAAGAAGCGTTGCCGAAATGGTTCGAGCGGGCCCGCATTCGGCCGCTATCCGCCGAGGAGATCATGGCTTCGTTCCGGCAAGCGACGTTGTACGATGCCGGCGATCCGAAGACGATCGGCACCAAGCTGGCCAATGCTGGGGATGAGTATTTCCTGCGTTACTTCGGCGAACCAACCGACGGGCTCGGTGAGTTCCAGGGGAGCATCTCCGAGCACCTGTTCCTGAACAACGGCAACCTGATCCAGGTGATCCGGCGGAAAAAAGGCAACCTCGCTGAAGTGCTGACTCTCTCCAAAGATCCAATCGAGGCGAAAGTCGATCGCCTCTATCTGACGATTCTGAACCGCATGCCGAAGGACGCGGAACGGGCGAAGTTCGCCAAGTTCCTGACATCCGACGCCAAGAGCGATTCGCTCGTCGAGGACGCGATTTGGGTATTGTTGAACAGTGCGGAGTTTCGGTTTAATCATTGAGACGGGCATATCCCCGAGGTTCGCAAAGCCTCACCTCGGGGCTTGATTGAGAGCTCCCACAAGCCCCTGGGTGAGGCTTTGCGAACCCAGGGGATCAGTTTGAGGAAACAGAAGATGCAACGAATCCAAGATCACCTCTCCCGCCGTGCCTTCCTGAAAGGCACGCTCGTGACGAGTGCCGGGGCCACGGTCGCGAACTGGGGCAGCGTTTTCGCCACGCGGGCGATTGCCGCCGAAGCCGCGAAACGGGGCAAGAAGTGCATCCTCTTGTGGATGAACGGCGGGGCCTCGCAGATCGATACCTTCGACATGAAGCCGGGCCGACCGACTGGCGGACCGTTCCGGCCGATCTCCACGAAGATCCCCGGAATCCAGGTGTGCGAGTATCTGCCGAAGATGGCTGAGCAGGTGAACAAGCTGGCGATCATCCGCAGCATGAAGACGCAATCGCCGGACCATCCGGACGGCATCTACCACATGCACACCTGCTACAAGATGAACGAGCGCACGCCGCACCCGGAAATCGGCGCGATGATTGCCCGTTACCTCGGCGATCCGAATTCCGATCTACCCAGTTTCGTGCGCATGGGGCCAACGGGCAACGCCGGGGCCGGCTACCTGGGGCCGCTTTACGAACCGTTTAGCGTCGGCCGCGACGGCCGCATGCCGAGCTTCACGACTCCGCAAGGAACGCAGCAGTCGGAAGATCGCCGTAAGGATCTCCTCCAATTCGTCGAAAACGAATTCGCCAAGGACCATCAGGCGGAACCGTTCGAGAGCCATCGCCTCGCGAAGCAGCGTGCCTGGCGGCTTCTCAAAGCGAAGGAGGTCTTCGACATCAGCAAGGAACTCCCGAAATACGGCGACCGCTACGGAGCGTCCGATTTCGGTCGGGGTTGTCTCATGGCCCGCAAGCTCGTCGAGGCGGGCGTGCCGTTCGTGGAAGTCGGACACGACAACTATGATAGCCATGCCGACAACTTTGTGTGCCACAAGGCAAACATGCAGCAACTCGATTCGGCCTGGTCGACGCTTCTGCTCGATCTCGAAGAACGCGGCCTGCTGAAAGACACGCTCGTTGTCTGGATGGGCGAAGTGGGCCGTACACCGCAGATTAACAACCGGGCCGGCCGCGACCATTTCATCCGTGCCTGGACGATCGTCCTGGCGGGCGGCGGCATCAAGGGCGGCCTGCAATACGGTGAGACCGACATCGACGGCAAGAACGTGAAGAGCGACCCGGTCAGCGAAGGCGACTTGTTCGCGACGATTTACAAGACGCTCGGGATCGACCCGCGCGTCAAGCATTACGTTGGTATTCGCCCCGTGTGGGCCACGCCGGAAGACACGGGGCCGTTGACGGAGTTGATTGGGTAAAGTGTTATTTTTAGCCACGGATGGAACACGGATCAAACACGGATAAATCCAAGACGGAATGAAACCCATGTATTCGAATTCCTCCGTTCTTATCCGTGTTTAATCCGTGTTGCATCCGTGGCTAAAGTGTTTTTATTCTCGAATCGAGTTTCTCCATGGCCGCCAACTTCGACAAATCCGCTCTCGCCTGGTCGCTTCCCTGGGATGCCGATTGGGTTACGGCCGTGTCGTTTATTGGCAACGGCCGACGAATCGCGGCCGGGAATAACCTGGGTCAAATCCTCGTCTGGGATCTTCCCGAGAAACCGGGCGGCGAACTGCCGAAGCCGATCCTCCGTCTGGATGGCCATACCAACGTCATCAGCCGATTACTTTCCACGGTCGACGGCCGCTGGCTCATCTCTTCGAGTTACGATCACACGATCCGTTTCTGGGATTTGCAGTCGCCGGCCAAGGGAAGCGAAGAGATCGTTCTGAACGCGACCGCGATACTCGACGCGGAAGCCCGCAAGAACAACGGGGCCAAGGTTCCGCCGAAGATTCCCGCGAAGGTGGGCGTCCTGAGTTCCGCGCAGGTTCTGGATGCTCACAAGGAATGGCTCAGCAACATCTGCCTGACCAAAGACGAAAAGTTCATGCTGAGCGGCGACGACGCTGGCGACGTCATCCTCTGGAATTTCCCCGAGCGCAAGGAAATCCGCCGCTGGAAGACGAAGGGCTGGGTTCAGGGCCTAGCCCTTTCGCCCGATGCCAAGACCGCGTTCGTCTCCGAGCGCAAGCCGTTGATCTTCGATTCGGGCCGCCATGCGAGCGTTAAACTCTGGAACGCCGAGACGGGGCAAGTTCTCAAGGACCTGGAAGCCGACTTCAAGGGGATCCACCTGTCGTCCGCGGCTTTTTCGCCGGACGGCAAAACCCTGGTTCTCGGCCGCACCGGCGAAGGGGACGGCAAGCTCTGGATCTACGACTCGACCGGCAAGAAATTGAAGGAACTCACCCCAATCCACCAGTACGGCGTAACCGATGTCGCCTTCCATCCCGATGGCAAACAC
>JAIOQJ010000704.1 GCA_021413475.1 Planctomycetota bacterium
GGCGAACGCCAACAAGGTTCCTTTGTTGGTCACGATCATCGCGGGAATGCGATAAGTGTGACTGCCCTCCGTGCCGCTCACGAAGATGTCTTTCGCCGTGATGCCTTCGGCAGCGTGCGCCACGCTCCCAGTCAGCAGGCCGAGCGCTCCAATCCATGCGAACGACGCGAGAGCGGCCCGACGAAGAAAGAGAGGCCGCTGACGACTATTGGAAATGGCGGCAACGCAACGCATAACGGGACCCTTTGTCGCACTGAGAGTGGAAGATGTACTGCTGCATTTCATATCGCAAAGTGCGACTTTGTTCCACTTCCGAGGGAAATTAAACGGGTCGATGCCGACAATCTGAAAGCTTGTCGCCACGTCAGAAAATCTACATCGCCCGGTCGGACGCCCACGGATAACGGCGGCCGGTCTTGTATTCTTTGTATTCGAGTTTGGTTTCGGACTGGATCGTTTGCGGATCGAAGGCGGTGTTCACGGCGGTCATCAGGGCCACAACATCGGCATTGGGATAGCCGACGCCTCGGATTTCGAAGTAATCGCCGTTGACGTCGACGATGTGCAGTTTGTCCTTGAAGACACGTACGAAACGAAGTTCCCGAAGCCCCCAGCGCGTGCGTTTGATGAATTCAAGCGCCGGCTCGGCGGCAAGGTAGTCGTGGATCTCGAGCGGTTCAATCATGGCGGTGGGAGAGTCACGGTGCTTTTTTGGGTTCTGGGTCTTTCTTCGGCTCAGGTTCTTTCTTTGGTTCGGGCTCTGTCTTGGGCTCTGGCTCTTTCTTGGGTTCTTCCTTCTTAGGTTCCGGCTCCTTCTTGGGTTCCGGTTCGGGATCCTTTTTGATAATCTTGGGGTCCGCAATGCGTTTGGGTTCATTCTTGCGGACGAGTTCCGGCTTGCGGAGCGATCGTTCGTGGAGGCAAACGATGAGGCCGTTATGAGCGGCAAGGAAGAGGCGATCGTCCTCTTCGTTCACGAAGGGGAGCGTGAACGAGCGAATGTCGAGCGTTGACAATTTGAGGCCGCGTGCCTTATCGAGGATCAGCAGATTGCCACGACGATCACCCGCGTAGATGACATTGGGGCCAACGGAATAAACTCGATCGGCCTCGGGGTTAAGCCAGAGTCGTTCGAATTTCTTGCGGTCGAGTCGGGCTAGGCCAGCCTGGCTGCCGGCCACATAGACGGAATCATCGGTTGTGATCGGTTTGCGGTCGATTGGCATGCCCGAGAGATAACGCTTCAGGTGCTTGACCGGGACGTCCGCATTGCGGAAGCTTTCGATTTTTACCCAGATCACATTGCCGTCAGTCGCGGCGACGTAGAGGTCCGGACCATACTGGGAAATCGGAGCCGAGAGCTTGCTGTCAGAAAGATATTCATGTCGAATCTTGTTGACCTTGTCGGCGTGCTTCTCGCAGACAAAAACGGAATGATCGGCTCCGATCAGAACCAGGAACTGACCGTACATCATGGGTGTTTCGATGACGCGGCGGTTTCCTTGAAGTTCCCAGAGAATTCGGGGTTTGTCATCGCTGTTCACATCGCTGTACTCGGCCAAATGGCTCAGATTATGCAACATCTGAAGCGACGCGGAGCGATTGCCCGTGTCCATTGTGTACGGTTTGCGCAATGTCGATAGCATTCCCACGGACGGAGTGGCGTCCTTGCTGAAGAAAGTGAACGGAGGACG
>JAIOQJ010000705.1 GCA_021413475.1 Planctomycetota bacterium
ACGAATTACGAGCGGCTTGGTCGCCGGCCCGTTTTCCGCGTTCGTCGTCTGATTGGCGCGGATGCGATCCATCACCGCCGGGCTCCAGATCGGCATTTCGCGTTCGTCAGGAGCAGCCGGCGACTCAACGCAAAACGGTGCCAAAGCCAAGGCGACTTCGCCCGGTGTGGCTGGTCGATTGGCGGGCGATTTCGCCATCATACGGTCGAGCAGTGCGGCCATGGCCGGGGGGACGTCGGGCCGAATATCGGTGACCGGCCGCGGATTCAACGTGCGGTGCCAGAGCAATTTCTGCGAAACCGCGCCATCCTCGAAAGGCGCCTTGCCCGTGAGCAGGAAATATAAGGTTGCTCCCAGGCTGTAAATATCCGAGCGGATGTCGAGATCCACGACCCCGGCGGCCTGCTCGGGCGAAAGGAAATCGGCCGTGCCGAGGATTAACCCCTCGTTGAATAGCGAAGTCAGATTCGAGCGGGTTTCACTGAAAACTCGGGCCAATCCCATGTCGAGAATCTTCAGGCAACCGGAACGATCGAGCAGGAGATTGCCCGGCTTGATGTCGCGATGGACCCAGCCGGTTTCCCAGGCGTGCTGCAAACCGAGAGCGGCCTGGCCGATGCACTCGGCCGCGCGTGCCGGGGACATCGGCCCATGATTGGCGACGAGCGTATGCAAATTCGTCCCATCGACGAATTCCATGACGAGAAAATTCCGGCCATCCGCTTGATCGATGTCGAAGGCACGAACGATGTTGGGATGATCGAGCGACGCGACCGCCTGGGCCTCGCGCTCGAAACGGGCGATCATGGCTTGATCGCGTTCCATCTCTTGCGGTAATACCTTGACGGCGACCAAACGCCGCATCCGCACGTGCTCGCAGAGGTAGACGCTTCCCATCCCCCCACGGCCGAGCAATTCCAGGATCCGGTACTTTCCACCAATAAAACACCCGTCCGGATCGTCCCCCAGTAATTGCTGCGATTGGAAATCGGTAAGTAGTCCCGCCTTCTTCATCTCGTCGGCAATGGATGCGGCAGTCGTGTCCGCGGTTAAAAAATGTTCGAGGCGCGTAGTTCCACAAAGCCCGCTGCGGCGAACGCGATCCAGGAAATCGGTACTCGATAAGAGTTGGGGCATTACTTACTTGTGAACTTTTGAACACGTTCGCGCGGAGACACACACTGTTCAACACTAGTTCACAGACCTGACATGGGAGAGATTACCGATGATATTTTTCTAAGAATTAGCAATCCAGTTGAGGCGGAGTATCAAAGTGAATCGGTTCGGCGGCTTGGACGGGTGGCCGACGGGTGTGATATACTGGGACGGTCCGGTGGCGAGTTTCTTCCTAGGACGGCCTTCCCTGGCCATCCGAATCATTGCGGACGGCCAGGGAAGTTCGTCCTACGAAACGCAACATTCTTAAGCGGATACCTTCATGCCTGATCTGCAAATCGAGTTCTGCGGCGTGAAGGCCCCGAATCCTTTTTGGCTGGCTTCCGCTCCGCCGACAAATTCCGAGTATCAGATTCGCCGGGCCTTCGACGCCGGCTGGGGCGGAGCCGTTTGGAAAACTCTCGGCCACGAGCCGATCGTCAACGTCTCCTCCCGTTACGGCGGCATCGACTACGACGGGCGAAAGCTCGTCGGCCTGAACAACATCGAACTCATTTCCGACCGCACGCTCGACGACAATCTGCGCGAGATCACTCGGGTCAAGAAGGCGTACCCGCATCATGTCTTGTTCGTCTCGTTAATGGTGGAATCGTCGCGCGAGGCCTGGCACGATATCACCAAAAAGACTCAGGACGCCGGGGCGGATGGTATTGAGCTTAACTTCGGCTGCCCGCACGGAATGAGCGAGCGCGGCATGGGGGCGGCCGTCGGCCAGGTGCCGGATTATGCCTGCATGATTACCGAATGGGTCAAGCAAGTCTCGACGATCCCCGTGATCGTGAAGCTCACGCCGAATGTTGCCGACGTCACGGCCATCGGCCGCGCCGCGGTTCGCGGCGGAGCGGATGCTCTTTCGCTCATCAACACCATCAACAGCGTGATGGGAGTCGATCTCGATACTTTTGCCCCCAAGCCCGCCGTGCACGGCAAAGGTAGCCACGGCGGCTACTGCGGACCGGCCGTCAAACCGATCGCCCTCAACATGGTTGCGGCCCTGGCGGCCGACCCCGCCATCAAGGTGCCGATCAGCGGCATCGGCGGCATCCAGGCCTGGCAAGACGCCGTCGAATTCTTTCTGCTCGGGGCGAGTTCCGTGCAGGTTTGCACCGCCGTCATGCATTACGGTTTTCGGATCGTCGAGCAACTCAAGAGCGGCCTGGAAAACTGGATGCGCGAGAAAGGGTTCAAGACACTCAACGATTTCGTTGGCAAGTCGGTCGGACGGATCAAGCACTGGGGCGATCTTGATCTAAACTACAAAGTCGTCGCCCAGATCGATCAGAAGAAGTGCATCCATTGTGGCCTCTGCTACATCGCCTGCGAAGATGGAGCTCACCAGTCGATCCGCTGCGAGAAAGTCCCTTTCGAAGAATTCGTTCAGTCCAGCGGCCGCACCCCGACGCGCTCGGGGACCTTCGAAGTCTTACCCGGAGCGGGCGGCGACATCGTCAATCGCTTCACGATCAAGCAAGACACCTGCGTCGGTTGCAATCTTTGCTCGCTGGTCTGTCCGGTTTCGAGTTGCATCACGATGAAAGAAGTGGACACCGGCAAGCCGCCGATGACGTGGAACGAATATCAGAATCTGCTGGCGCAAGGGAAAATCGCGAAGATCGAACCGCCGGCGCATGTGTGAAATGGCAAGCATTTTCAATGTGGGAGCAAGCTTCCAGCTTGCTCGAAAACAAAATTCGCCCCGCGGGGAAGGCGATGCTGCTTGATTCAACTAGGTGTCCGGGCAATTTCAACTTCTGCAGGTCTTGTAGGGTGGGCCTCGAAGACAGACCGAAGCGATTTTTTGTTCGTAGTGACCCGCTTCAGCGGGTCTGACCACCCCGACCCGCTAAAGCGGGTCACTACGAACGGGCGCTCAAAACTCGACTCTTCCACTTTCAGTTTTTAGCAACATGTAACCTAGACGCATACCTTCGTCACGGCCTGGGAACATTTGGAGTACGTTCACTTCTTCTTGGGCGGCGGCGAACCGACATTCGCTCTCTGTGTCATCAAAAACGTCAGAATATCCGCGAATTCCTCGCGGCTGGCGAGTTTGATGATGCCGTCAGGCATGATCGACGTCTTCAGCAGTGTTCGCTCGGCCACCTGATCTTTGGCGAGTTTCAGGATCTTGTCGGCCGTGAGGATCGTCAACTCGTTGCCTCTCTCGCGAACGACGCCGTTGATGACAACACCCGCTTTCGTTTCGATTCGCTCGACCTCATAACCGGTGAGGATGACCTTCGACGGTTCGAGAATCGATTCGATCACGTGATTGAGTTCGTGCCGGCCGACGCCGCCGAGGGTGGGGCCGATCTTTTCATCCGCATTGAGGTTATGGCACTTCACGCAACTGTTCCGCTCGAAGGCCATCCGGCCGAGGGCGAGTTGGACCGGGTTCGGTGCTCGCGACGTCGCCTTGATGCCGAATTCGCGGTAGGCCGACGTCTCGAGAATGGCCGGCCCGAAGTCCGGCACGTCGATGGTTGCGCCGAGTGCGGCATAGGTGAGAGCGAGATCTTGCTTGATCGTCGCATCCTTTTTCACCAACCCCGTCTGAACGATATTGAGAACTTCGACGTACGAACGGTCCTTGGGAAACCGGCGGAAGTCGCGGACGATTTCGCGCGCCAAAATTGGATCCGCGTCCTGAAGGAGGATCTGCCATTTCTTGGCGTCGGGCTTCGGGTCGATGACCGCTGCTGTGGCGGCCAGTTCGATGCGAACTTCAACGGGAAACTTGGGATTCTGCAACTGTTTCAAAACGGTCGACACCGCCGGGGCAGCCTTGGTTTCCCAGGAACGGGCCAGGGCACAGGCGGGAAGGAAGATCTTGCTGTCGTTGTCGCCGATCAGACGGGCGACTAACTCAACGCCGAATGTGGTCGGCCCTTCGTCGGGCAGGAGCTTGAGCAGCGTCTGCCGATCTTCGGGGCTGGTGAGCGAGGCTTTGCCGCTCTTCACCGCTTCGAGCCAAGGATTCTTGATTCCCTTGTTGCTCCCGGCCAGGGTTCGAAGAAGTTTCGATGCTTCCGCGATGGCCGACGAGGGGAGTTTCGGGTGCTCGAGCAACTTCTGGACGGCCGGGATCATCTCCGCATCGGGATGCAGATTGGCCAGTTCGAGCAACAGGCCGATATCGTTTTCCCCTGGTTTGCTGAGCAAGGTCATCAGACCTTCACGTGCTTTCTCCTTGCTCGGGAAGCCTTCGTACAAGGCAACGTCGATGGCAATCAACGCCGCTTGGCGAAGCTCCGGTTGAGCGGCTGACAGCAAATCGCTAAAGGTTTCGTCGGGAAGTTTCGCAAGCTGCCAGGCCGCTTGGTACGTCAGATGTTGATCCTTTCCTGCCTCAACACCCAGCACTTCGAGTAAGCCTTTACGTCGCACGCTCGGATCGGTTTGCAGGAGCGAGGCCTCCAGTCGTACGGCGGAATCGGGGTCTTTCAGCAACGGTGCCGCGAGGGCGTCCGCTTTCGGAACCTGATACCGATTCAACAACCGCAACGACAGTCGGCGGACCTTCCAATTGGCGTTCTTGGTCCCTTCCGCAAAGGCGGCCTTCGCCTCGGCGGAGCCGATGCGGGCCAGCGCCCACAGCGCGTTGGCGGCCCCCATCGGATTCTTGCTCGTCGCCGCGTGGTCCGCGAGTTTCTTGATATCCGCCTTGGTGGTCAACAACCGACCACTCCGTTCGCGCTCAAGATGATCGCGCGAGCCGAGTGCTTCGTACACGTTCGCTTCGATTTTCCAATCGTCGTCCTTCAAGCGAGTCACCTTCGGGGCATCTTTGCCGGTGTACTTGATCTTCCAGATTCGGCCGGTCAAGTCGTTCTCGTCATCGCGGCCATACCAGTCGGCGACGAGCAGGCCGCCATCGGGAGCGAGCATGATCTGCGTGGGACGGAAGCGAGGATCGTCGGAGGTGAACCAGTTGTCGGTTTTGGTGATCCGTTCCCATTCATCGGGCACGAATTGCTCGACCGCATGATTGCGCGTGCCAACGCCGTGCGGCCCCCAGTTGACGCCAAACTGCCGGCCCTGATACGAATCGGGAAAGGCCGCTCCGTAGTAGTGGAGCAATTGCGTCCGTGCCCCGTTGGTGATTTCGAAAGACGGGGGCGCGAGAGGATGTTTCCCCGCCAGCCAGTTGTTACTGACCTTGGGCCGGCTGTAACAATGGTAGTCGACACCCGGGATCACTTTGACGAAACGGTCGGGGTTCCCTTGCCCGTTCGACAACACCCAGAGTTGGCCGAAGGGATCGAACTCGAATGAATACGGCACGCGCAGGCCCTCGACGAGTTTCTCCATGTTCGAGCCGTCGGCATTCATCCGCCATTACCGGATCGTCAAATCCCTCGGCCACGATCGTGCGTTTCCAGCCTTTGCCATCAGGGGTGGGATCGAGCCGCACGATCGGATTGGCCGGCTTCTCGACGGGCGAACCCTTAGGGCCGTAGCGATAGGTGTGGCCTTCGGTCACATAAAGTCGGCCCTTGTCGTCGTATGCCATCGTAATCGGATTGATGATCGCGGGCTCGGCCGCGATCAGTTCGACTTCGAAGCCCTCCGGCAAATGGAACTTTTTGAGTTGGACTTCGGGCGGAAGAATTTCCTCGCCCGGTTTCGGTTTCTTGTCCTGACCGAACCCGGCGGATGAGAGGATCGAGATACACGTGACCGCAAGCGACAGTCGAAGTGAAAGCATGAGGGAGGATCTCCGCTTGCCAGGTATCGGCGAGCAACAGGTGGGTTTGGCGGGGTATCAGTCGATGAAATTGTCAGAGGAAATTCATCGCCCGAAATTAGAATTAGCCCTCCGTTCGCCACGGAAGGCTAGTTCCCAACGATCCACATTCTACTCGCCCGCTCTCGGATCTGCGAACAAATTCAAGCCGCGGAACGAGAGAGAAGGTCAGTCGTCTTTCACTTTCGGAGGCGGCAGCTTTTCCGGTCCGCCATCCGGGTTCGGTCGAAAACGTCCGAACGGAGGACCTTTTTGACCGTCACCAAATGGGCGGCCGAACGGGAAGGCCTTTTTGCCCTCGCCCATGGGAGGACCTTTCTGTCCGTCGCCCATGGGAGGGCCTTTTTGTCCGTCGCCCATTGGCGGACCTTTTGGTCCATCACCCATCGGACGACCTTTTTGTCCATCGCCCATTGGCGGGCCTTTGCGATCACCCATCGGCGGGCCCTTCGGGCCATCGTCGGGGCCACCATTCTGTTCGATTTGCCGTCTCAGGTTTTCGATCTGGCGGCGCCGGTCCTCGATCTGCTTCTGCAAATCTTGCGGACCGCGATCGTCGGGCCGGTTGCCATCGCCACGAGGCGGGCCTTTCGGGCCATCCGGATTGAACTTGCGCTCACCGATCGGCGGTCGATCCGGGCCACGCACATTCTTGAGTTGCTCTTCGATTTCCTTGACGCGTTGCATCGCCTTCTCGGCATTCTCCCGAGCACGCTGGAGTTCCTGGCGAGCCTTTTCGAGCTCTTCGTTCGCTGGGCCTTCGCCGCGCGGCGGCATGGGACGATCCTTGTCTCCGGGATTGCCTTTGAACCGTTCGCCCTTTTGGCCGAAGGGCCGTTCCTTCTTTTCTTCCGGTTGAGCGTTCGTGAACGACGGGCCAAAGGCCAACGCCGCGACCGCGACACCCAACAAGGCCAGCGCGCCGAAACGCGACAGACGGCCTCGGATTGAACCACGCATAATCATCGTCAACCTCCATTGCAGGTCGTGAACCGGACCGGCCCTGCTGGCCAGCACCGGTGAGGCCGGGGAGTCCGGCCCATCGAGAAAATCAACGGTTTCCATCAAGGCGGTCGCGTAGGCCTTTCGCTCGGCCAGACGTGCCACCACGTACGCATCGCAACATTCCTCCTCGCTGGACCGCAAGCGACTGCGGATGAAACCCAGCAAGGGATGCCACCAGTAAAGGGCGACGACAAGCAGTTCCAACCAGCGCACCCACGGATCGTGCCGTTTCAGGTGGGCCAGTTCGTGGGCGATCAACGCTCCGCGCTGTTCCGCATCGAGTTGGAAGAACAATTCCAACGGTAAGATCAATCGAGCATTCGCTATCCGCAGGCCGGGCATCCAGAGCATCGGCGGCACGCGGCCGGGGACGAGCCAGACGCACGGGGCTTGCTTCAAGCCCATGCGCTGGGCGAGTTCACTTGCCTGGAATTGAATCTCTTCGGGCGCCTGGATCGCGTCCCGCAAGCCGTGCTGAAAACGACGAACCCGGCGAATGGCCAGGCTGCCGATCAGCAAGACTCCGCTCATCCAGATCGCGAAAAGCCACGGAACGAATGACTCGAGGTTCCATGAGTTCACCTCGGCACGTGGACTCAATTGTTGAGGCATCGGATCCGAGCCCGAAGCGCTAGCAAGGGCGGGGTTCGCCCTTGCTAGCGCTTCGGGCTCGGAGAATTCGCTGACGTTAGTGAAGGGCGCTGAATCTGCTCTGGGAAGCACCAGCGGTGCCGGCGGCAAATCAGGTGTCTTCGCCACGGCCGGGGCTTCCGTGGTCCAGACCGGCACGCTCCAGATGGGCGGCATCAGCAAGCGGACAAGGACAATCAACCAGAGCGCATTCCGCACCGCCGGCCGGCGAATCACGAGCGACAACGCAAGCACGATCCCCGCCAGAAGCGTGGCGGCCGCCGCATTGCGAGCCAGGAGTTCCAGAAGAGTCTGCATGCCGGTTCCCCTCAAGACCGCTTCGAGTGCTTATTCGACGACTCGGCATCAAGTTCTTCGACCAGATCGCGCAACCGCTTCCGATCACTGGCACTCAGCCGATCCCGTTTGACCAGGTGCGAGATCAACGGCGTCAGCGAACCTTCGCACAACTCCTCGGCGATTCCTTGCAGGCGACGGCCGATCAACTCATCACGGCTGGCGGTGGCGCGGAAGCGTTGCACCGCCTCGCTGCGATCGCGATCGACCCAGCCCTTGGCCTCGAGCCGTTCGAGCAGTTTTTGCACCGTGGCCGCCTGCGTGGGCGTGCCGGCCTCCTCGTAGTTCTCGACGATCCGCCGAACGCTGCACGGGCCCTGCTCCCAGAGCACGCGGAGA
>JAIOQJ010000706.1 GCA_021413475.1 Planctomycetota bacterium
AAACAGGAGACGATCGACGCCCGCAAGATCGACTTCATCAAAGGCTCGAAAGATCGGGGCCTCGCGGAAGAGAAGGCGGAGGATATCTTCAATCTCATCGTGAAATTCGGCGGGTACGGCTTCAACAAATCGCATAGTGCGGCTTATGCGCTCGTCTCGTACCAATCCGCTTATTTGAAACATCACTACACGGCGGAGTTCATGGCCGCGTTGCTCTCGTCGGAGATCGACGATGGCAACAAACGCGACATGCTCGTCGATCACATTGGCGACGCCCGCAAGTTTGGCGTGCAGGTGTTGCCGCCCGACGTCAACCGTGGCGAGGCAGACTTCACGGTCACCAACGGTCAGATCGTTTTTGGACTAACGGCCATCAAGGGTCTCGGCCGCGGCGCTTCCGAGAACATCGTCAACGCCCGCACCGAGAAGGGGCCGTTCCGCGACTTGTTCGATTTCTGCGAACGTGTCGATCAGCGAGTCGTCAGCAAGGCTGCCATCGAAAAAGTCATCAAGGCGGGGGCGATGGACCTGTTCGCGCGGCCGTTCGCCCATCGGGCCCAGTTGATTGCAGCTTTGTCGGGAGCCCTGCAATCGGCCGAGGAATTGCAGCAAGACCGCCGCCGCGGCCAGATGAGCATGTTCGACATCATCGAAACGACGAACGATCAATCAAGCGACGAGAATGAAATCGCGAGTTCACTCCCGAACGTGCCGCGCTGGGACAATCTCGAACAACTCAAGTTCGAAAAGGAAGCACTTGATTTCTACTTTTCCAGCCATCCGCTCGCGGAGGTCGAGAAGGAACTCAAGCGGTTCATCTCGCAAGACATCGGCCAGCTTCGGGACAAGAAGCATGGCCAGGAAGTCCGCATCGGAGGCATGATCTCGCAAGTTCGCTTCATGAACTCCAAGAAGGGAGATCGCTACGTCCGCTGCAAAGTCGAGGACTTTACCGGCCAGATTGAATGCGTGATGTGGCCGAAAGATTACGACCGCCACAAAGATGATTTTGTGGACGATCGCATCTATCTGTTCGAGGGAGAAGTCGAGTGGGGCGATCGCGAGGATCCAATCCTGGTGCTGCGTCGACTGATGACCATCGACCAGGGCCGCAAGGAATTGACCAAGGGGCTGATTTTGAAACTGTTCCTCGGCCAGCACGGCGCGGACGTGATCGACGGCTTGGCACGCATTCTCAAGCGAAGTCCCGGCCCATGCGTTGTCTATCTACTGGTCGGCGACGGGGCAGGGCGTGCCGCGCAGCTTCGACTCGGTGATGACTTCAAGATTCATCCAGGGAACGTGAAAGTTGATGAACTGGAGATGCTGCTTGGCGCGGGGGCGGTGATGTTTACGGGAAGGTGAAGTAGACCGGTTGCTCCGCAACGGGAAACGAACCCTTGTTGCGGAGCAACCGGTCTACAAGGGTAATGCTGACCAGTTGCTCTGCAGCCGGAAACGAACTCCGGGTGCGGAGCAACCGGTCTACTACTTGGCCCGCATTGCCCGCGCGGCCTTTTTGTCGGCCCCGGTCATCGATCGCGTTCCCAGATACAGAATTGTCGATAGCGAACGGACTGATTCCTTGAGACTCACTTTTGACTTGCCGAATTTTCGGTTCTCGAAAATGATCGGCGTTTCGCCGAATTTGCAGCCGGCGAGGTAACAGCGGTACAAGACTTCTTGCTGAAACGAGTAGCCGCGAGACCAAAGATTATCGAGCGAGGTCTGTCGGAGCTTGGCGACGCGATAACACCGCAGACCGCCGCTGGCGTCGTGAACTTGCATGCGGAACAGCAAACGCACAACGGTATTGACGCTCTTGCTGATCAAGCGACGGGAGAGCGGCCAGTGTGTGCTTCCGCCGCCGGCGATGTACCGGGAGCCGATCATCACGTCGTTCTTCGCCATGCCAGCAATTACATTTGGCAAATAGCGCGGTGGATGGCTGAAGTCCGCGTCCATGTTCAAGAGCAGGTCGTAATCGTGCTCCATTGCGTATTTCATGGCGGCAAGGATGGCGGTGCCAAGGCCGAGCTTGCCGGGCCGATGTAATGTATGGACACGCGGGTCCTTGGCGGCGATTTCATCCACAATCTTGCCAGTGCCGTCCGGAGAGTTATCATCGACAACGAGGATGTGTGCATTGGGCAGGAACTGGTGAATTTCCTCAATCAGCTTGGCGATATTCTCACCTTCGTTGTACGTTGCGACGTCCACGAGGATGCGCGGTTCCGCTGCCCGGGCGACAGGATGTTTTTCAATGCGGGAGGTTCCTTCTTGCATCGGCGGCGGCTTCGCTCCTATGCTAAACTGAAAAGCAGTGATTGCTTTCTATTGACTGACCAGGACTCGAGGCGTTCGAATGGCGGCTACCTTTGTCATAGCGTGTCCGGATTGCGGGAAACAGCTCAAAGTCGCTGATAATCTGATCGGAAAGAAGATTCGCTGCAAGGAGTGCGATGGAATCTTCCCGGTTCGGAAGCCCAAGGAAGATCCTGTCAAGAAGGAATCCAAGGAGAAACCGAAAAACGCCGCAAAACCGGCACCCCTCCCAAAGAAACCTGCCGACGATGATGACGACGATCCGAATCAATACGGCTTGGCCCAGGAAGGCGAAGAACGCGCACGCTGTCCCGCATGTGTGAAAGAACTCGAATCGAACGACGCGCGCATTTGCCTCCATTGCGGTTATGACTTGCTCACGCGGAAACGAGCGGAAGTCAAAAAGATCTACCAAGCGACCGGGGAGGAAAAGTTCAAATGGCTTCTTCCAGGCATTCTCTGCG
>JAIOQJ010000653.1 GCA_021413475.1 Planctomycetota bacterium
GTAACGCTTGCTGGCACCACAAATGCGTTCCATAACTGTCGCGGTTCTTCTGAGGCTCCGCGGAGAGATCGAATGCCGTGCGGGCTCGCCCTCCCACCACCATCTGAAGGGCCTGCCGCTGGTAGGCGCCGCTTGCTTCCATCAAGCCATCCTGATCCAAACTGCTTTCAATTCGATTAAAATCCTGAAGGAGCGTCTGGCGTGATTGCAGCCGCTCGATCGACAAACCCTCGGCCAATTGAAACAGATTCGCTCCGGTCGACTTTCCCGAATCCGAGCCTTCGAAAGTGTAGATGGGGAGTTTCGCGGCACTCTCGGCGATGAAGGGATCGTAGCGCCTCCCCAGAAGCCCCGCCGGTGCGATGTCTTTGCGAGCCGAGGGGCTTGAACCAACATAGGGAGGCATCGCTGGGTGATTCGAGCCGCGCATCTTGGCGATGATCGAGCCAATACTGGGAATAAGTTTCGCGGGCGTGTTCGCGTCCAGGTGGCCTGTCTGCATGACATTGTTGGGCCGATGATTACTGAATTGCGCATCGACCGAACGGATGATCGTGAACTTGTCGAGCATCGCGGCCTGTTTCGGCAGATGCTCGCAGATTCGAACATTAGGAAGTTTGGTCTGAATCGAGCCGAATGGCCCACGGTTCGGTTCGGGGCGATCAGGTTTGACGTCCCAGGTATCGATTTGGCTGGGGCCGCCCGCCATCCAAAACAGAATGACGCTTTTGGCCTCTCGCGTTGGACGCCCGGCTTCCGTCGCTTGAGCACGCGTCCGAAGAACTTCCGAAAGACTCAGCCCCGCGATTCCCGCCAACCCGGATTTGAGCATACTTCGGCGGTCGCGCACCATCAGACCTTCGCGATCCATGCCGTAGTAGTTCTGAAACGCATGCTGACGATGGATCGTGCGCTTACAGGGAGAATCTGACATTATGAATCCTCTTCTCGCGTATCCAAAACCAAGGCAATTCCCATTCTCAACGTATCGGCCGTTGGATGAGCCTGCAAGCTCGTAATTTACACGTCACGGGAAACGATTTGTCGCGCTCGTCGTCAAGAAGTTAATCCTGAGATTGCAGCCGATAGAGTTTGGAATAGGTTCGGATGTACAAGCTACCCTGAGCAATCGCCGGCGTGGCCCAACAATTGTCGTCCAGCACGCACTTGTGCAGCAACTTGAACTCGGCACTATCCTCGATCACTTAGGTCGTCCCGTCTTCATTTAGCAGATAGATCTTACCGTTGTACGCCCAGGGCGATGCGTAGAAACGGCTCTTGGTCTCAATTCGCTGACGATCGTAAAGCACCTTGCCTGTTTTGGCGTCCGAACAGGTCAAGAGGCCGGCATCGAACAGGGAGAAAAGCCGATCACCGCTGATCAAGAATGCGGGATGAATGCCGGCCCCCTTGGGCTGGCTCCAAACCACCCATTCATTGCTGGTCTGATCCGGTTTCAGGCTAATGTCACCCGTCGCACCCGGACGAATCGCATAGAGCGGCCCGATGTGATAACCGGCACCAACATAGAGTAGTCCCTTCTTGGCGATCGGCATGAGACTCACAAGGCCCGACGTTCCTTTCAATTCCCACAGCAGCTTGCCTTCCAGGTCGTAAGAGCGAACTTTTCCGGTACCGACCGTCACCAGTTCGGTACGTTTCTCGTTCTCCCAGACATAGGGCGTGGCCCAGTTGCTCTTCTCTTCGCGATCAACTCGCCAGAGTTCCTTACCGGTGTGTTTGTCGAGAGCGACCAGAAAGGATTTCTCTTCGTTGTCGTTGACCACGAAAAGTCGATCCTTGAGCAGCACGGTCGAGGTCCCGGTTCCCCACCCGCCGCGCACCTTGAAGTTACCCAACTTTTGTTCCCAGATCTTCTCGCCCTTCAGGTCGTAGGCGAAGATGCCGATGTTGCCAAAGTACGCGTACACGCGCTCTCCGTCGGTCACCGGGGTTTCTGAAGCATAAGAGTTTTTTGGATGCCGTGGCTGTGGCGCGACGCCCTTGTGGGCTTCACGTTCCCAGAGCACTTTTCCCGATTCGACGTCGAGGCAATACAGCATGTATCGTTGGACGTCATCGGGCTTGATAAAACCGCCGGGGTAGCCGCCGACAACTGGTTTCGGCAGTTCTTTCTCGCCAACCGCGGAAGTAACAAAGATTCGGTTGCCCCAGATTATCGGCGAGGACCAACCCCAGCCCGGAATATCTTTCTTCCAGACCACATTCTCCGTCGTGCTCCAGCGATCTGGCAGTTTCTTGCCTTCCGCCAGTCCGTCGGAGTGTTCTCCTCGTATGGACGGCGAATTCGGATTATCGGCAGCGGCGAGGGGCGAGAGGAAAATGACGAGTACGAGACCAGCATGATTCTGCCGCATGGCTTGACTCCTAAAGGACATCGTCTTTACGAAAGGTCGCCGTTCTTGAAGTGAGGAATCGATCTGCCGTCAGTCTAAGCGAAGATTATTCGTTTGAGAATTCAAAAATGCCGAATACCTCAATTGCGAGAACGTGTCGGAATTGAAGCCAATTTACCGGCCAAGAGGCGGAATGCGATCGTTTCGCCTTTTCGAACACATCCATCCAGGACCTGTACGAAGCGTCAGCTTTCCCGACCACCGTTTGGCGAGCGGTCTTCTTGGAATGATGGAATATCGGCAATTTTCTCGCCACTTCGTCGCATCCTATCCGCGACGTGTGGCGAATCCTACTCTTTCCTTGATACCGTCGCACTCCGCGACGAATGTTGACTAGCGATACTCGACCAATCCGAGAAAATCACATGGCACACCAACACACCCCCGGCTTCCTGAAAATCGTCAACGACGCCAAGACGCGCGTCAAGGAATGCACCATCGACGAGATGCGAGCCCGGCAAGCGGCGGGGGAGAAGTTTTTGCTGATCGACGTGCGCGAAGAGAGCGAGTGGGCGGCCGGGCGGATTCCGGGGGCGATTCATCTGGGTAAAGGGATCATCGAACGCGACGTCGAAGCGAAAATTCCCGACTCGGCGACGCCGCTCGTCCTTTACTGCGGCGGCGGCTTCCGCTCGGCCCTGACGGCCGACAACTTGCAGAAGATGGGTTACACAAACGTGATCTCAATGGACGGCGGCATGCGCGGTTGGAAGGAGAAGGGGTTGCCGGTGGAGAAGGAGTAGGAACACTCGTCTGCCTATCCATTCCAGAATCGCCCCGCCTCTTCCCAGCAACGAGAGGACTCTGCGCCAAGATACGGGACGAAATCTTCGGGCTTGGTACATGAATGCAAATTGAGGTTCTGCAAATCCTCTAGCAATCCGATCGTTGCAGCTTCTCGGACATATTCATCACCTTCCAGGTGAAGGCGCTCGACCGCGCGAAACACGACATGAAGGCGATCGATTTCACCATTTGCGTGCATGTCGATCAAATGCCGCGCGAAGTCAGCCAACGCAAGGTAGAGTGGCAAGCCATCGGCTTCGTCCCGCCACTCGTCGAGAAAAGACTGCCAAAGCGGGGCGAACGATGGGCAAGCATTCAGAAGCAAAGCCATCATGTCGTCTTTGGAGATCATTGCGATTATCTCAGCTTAGAGGCGGCGTTGCGTGCATTCGCCTCATCAAGTTCCCGCAGATCTTTCTTGAGCCACGCAATCATCTCTTCAGTCGTCACGGTATCGTCGATATTATCCAGACGGTACTGAAATTCAGCTTGTTCTTCCGGCGTCAATTCGGGCGGTTCTTGTGGTTCAGGCACGCCCAACGGAACAAAAATTCCCAGCGATTGACCGGTTTCCGAGAGCACCGGGATCGGTACTCCATTGCTCTCCTGGACCATCTCCCAAATGATGTCGTAGAGCAGTTTCATTTTGCTTGATTGCGATTCCATGGCCGATCTCAAATTGGATGAGGTTCGCGAAACCATCTTTAGCTTAACACCAGCCGACCGCCCTTTCACGCCCCGGTCGTCTCCTCGATCCTCCCCAGCCGCCACGCCCGCCGTTCGCTCCAGTGGAAAAACCAGCCGGCGAACGTAGTCAGCACGATCGTGCTGGCGAGCAGGGCCATGCCGAGTTGGGGCTGCTCCCAGTTCGAGAGAGGGCCGAGTAACATCTTTTCGGGGGACGATCCGAGCAACGCTCGCCGCATCCCTTCGAGCCAGTACGTCGGCGGCAACAGCAGGCTGACGGTTTGCAGGAATTTGGGAAGAACCGCCAAGGGGAAGACCACGCCGCAGAGGAGATAGAGAATGCCGGCGATTCCTTCGCTGAGGAACATTCCTTGTCTCGCCATATTCAAGACCGCGGCGGAGAGGATCAGGCCGAGCGAAATCAGCAATACCGTACCGACGAGCAGATGGAAGCCGAGCCAGCCCCATTCTGTCGGCTGACGCAAGAGGGCGTTGCGGACTTCCGGGAAGGCGATCATGCCGATACCGACGTTCAAGACACCGCCGAGCAATGCTTGGGCCGCCCCGGAAAGGGCCCGGCCGACGAAATAGGTGCGCAGATGTCCGGGGCTGATGTAGATGTATTTCAGCATCCGATAGTGCTCACGGTCGGAGATGACGGCGTAGCTCATTCCAAACATCACGGCACCGACGAGCATGTAACACGCGTTACTGACGTAGATGTACGGAAGAAACTCGATCGGCACCGCTCCCTGCGTTGCCGTGCGGGCGGCGTAATACATGCAGACCAGCAGCAGCGAACTCGTCACCGGTT
Source organism: Planctomycetota bacterium (assembly GCA_021413475.1). GTDB lineage: Bacteria > Planctomycetota > Planctomycetia > Gemmatales > Gemmataceae > JAIOQJ01. The sequence goes on from JAIOQJ010000653.1 coordinate 4,705, forward strand.
TGATGAGCACGTAGATGATGAACAACCACGGCTCGGTCCAATTGCTATCAAGTTGCCAACCGAGCCAGGCAGCCCATCGGAAGGTGTGACGCTTTTCGTTCATTGCCATTTCACCGTCAGCCGCCCTTCTTCCTTGGACAGGCGTTCCAGGTAGTTCAGAAATCGATGGGCGAGAAAAAGGAAGAAGAGCGACAGCCCCGCCAGCAGCGAAACTTCGATCTCGAGCGGCCAAAATCCCTCGGCCTTGAAGAGAATCTGCCGCATCGCGTCCATGCCGGCCGTTAGCGGAATGACGGCCGCGAAAGTCGCCAGGGCTGTGGGGAAGATCTTCAAC
>JAIOQJ010000654.1 GCA_021413475.1 Planctomycetota bacterium
CCCTAGACGTGTGCTCTTCCCATATCGATTTCGATCAGCGCGCCCAACGCCGCTCGAAGGTCTGCCGGCGTTTGGAAGCGATCCCGGCGGCGTTTCGCCATCAGACGAGTGATGAGGGCCGCGATTTCGAGCGGAACGTCCGGCCGAAGCTGCCGGATCGGTGTCGGCTCCGTGTCGCATTGCGCCCACAACTTGTCGACCATGGCGTCGAGATGCTCGAAAGGAGCGACGCCCGTGAGAAGATAATAAAACGTGCAGCCGAGGCTATAGAGGTCGGATCGGATGTCGGCCGAGCGTGAATCCTTGATCTGTTCGGGCGACATGTAATCGGGCGTGCCAATCAGTGCGCCCGCGCGGGTCAGTTCGTTGAAGATGGAATCGTTGACCGGCGTCTCGCAGCGAGTCAGGCCAAGGTCGAGTACCTTCACGATATGGTCGGGTTCGGTAAGCAACAAATTCGATGGTTTGATATCGCGATGGATCAGGCCAAGCTCGTTGGCGTGCTGCAACGCATCGGCCACCTGCATGATGCACGCACAAGCGTCCGAGACCGAAAACGGCCCATCGCGGCGGACGTAGCGGCCAAGATCGGTCCCCTCGAAATACTCCATTGCGTAGAAAAGGACCCCTGGACGGAACTCCGCGTCGAGCGCCTCCACGATGTTCGGATGATGAACACGACCCAGGGCGCGGATCTCTCGCTGAAAACGAGCGATCACGGCAGGCTGTTCGGACTGCTCGTCGCGGATGACTTTGATGGCAACCAGGCGGTTGATTTTCCAGTTTCGCGCAAGATAGACGCGACCCATGCCGCCTTCGCCAAGCGGTTCGATCAAGACATAGGAACCAAGAATGAGTGTATCGGCCTGACCAGTTAGAATGCGATCGATTTGGAAAGGGGAAAGCCATCCACGGTACACCAGTTCCCGCCCCAGGATCGGAACTTCCTGGCACAGCGGTAGCATGGAGTCGACGAAATCCACGTACTGCTCGGGCTCCAGCAATCGCTCGTCGGCGAGTACATGGGCGAGGTCCGAGGCATCTACCTTGATCATGGAGATAGTTTAACCGTCCCGGCTGCGAATCTGTTGAGCAACACAAGTATACGAAAACTCGACGAGCGAATGCCACTCTAAAAACATTCTTTCCAATAGACGACACTTCTCTTCATGCAAAACATGAAGCCGGTTCAGATTCGGCAGAAATTTATCGAGCTGGATGCGAGTGAGAAAGAGGCTCATAATCGATCGCGAACCGTTCGACCACCTCTCGAGGGGCAAGATTAAAAATGACTCGACCAGCCGACGTCCACTCACCGCGTTCGAAGAGAAGAACGGCTGATCCGTGCCGTGGCAATGGAACCGCCGGCAGACCTTCCATGTCCCCCCCTTCAATCGCGGCGAATTCGACAGTGACGCCCACCAGCACGGCAATCTGGCGTGTCGCACGCTCTCGAACGAACTCCATCTCATTGGAGAACACGCAGTTGATCCAGCGAAGGCCGCGTGGCACCCCACTGGCGGCCGCCCGCTCGAAGAAGTGCTTTTCGAACCGCTCGTGTTGTAAGCGGAACAATTCACGGGCCCGCTCGGCTTGCATCTCACGCCACATGCGACGAAGAATCCAGCCGATCGTTGCCGCGATCACGACCGCCAAAATGATCCAGGACCAGGCCGCGGGAAGTGTCACCGCCCTGCCCTCCGGAATGAGCTTCCGCTCAATCTCGATCGCTTAACGCGACGCCGTTGCGGTTGCGTCCCGCGCGGCGGCATGGCGGGTTCAAGCGGCCGGAAATACAGAAACTCGTGCTTTCGCAACAGGGCCAGGCCAACTCGAATCCGGATCACGAGATCGTCGTAGTAGTTCGAAAAATACTGGTCGATCAGTTCTTCATCTCCCTTCCCCTCGCGGACCGATTTCTCCCAGGCCTCGTAATACTCTCGATGCACTAGCCCCTCTTTATAACCCGTGGCGATATTGAACGGCAGCATGAGCGTGACGACGACGAACATGAAAATCGGTATCCATCGCGTCAACCACGCTCGGGCAGCCGTCAACCAGATGAAGTAGATCGCACCGATCGCCGGCCACATAATCCAGGCATAACGCGAGGATAAGCCCATGTAACCGGGCTTGCCGTCGTCTGTCAAGAAGACGCAGCGACCCCAACCGATGCCGTACGCCATGAACGCCATCGCGCTCAGATAGAGAAGCAAGCCAAGGGTGCGTGGACGAACCTCCGGGCGCTTCGACAATGCCCACAAGAGATGGATCACACAAATGAAACCGATCAGACAAATCAAGACGGCGAAAACTGTCCATATCCACTCAGGGGCGGGCTGGAACGACCCGGCAGGCCCAAACGCCATCGACAGCGATTGCAAGGCACTTCGCAATGCCTGCCACGCCGCTCGGGAAGTACTTCCCCATACTTCGAGGGGATCGGCGTGATGGCCGGGCCGGTGAAAACCCTGGAGATAGAGAATGACGTAAACGGGAATCAACGCCGCCAAGACGAGCAGCCAAGACGATTGTTTCCACCCGCCGGAATTTGGCGACGAGCGAACGAGCCAGTAAATAAGGGCTCCCAGCCACAAGGCCATGAATGGTCCGAAGGCCAGCCCGCCCGCTCCGCAACCGAGTAAAAGCAAAGTTGTAACGCCCGCCTGAATTCCGCGCGATCCCAATCGATCCCGCTTCGTCAGCACGATGATGCGTAACAGGATTGCGGCGAGCACGAGGTTGAGCATGAAGCAAATCTGATAACCCATCCGCCAGTTTTCCCAGTGGCCGAGATGGAGCATCGAAATCGGAAAAAAGGCATCCGCGAAATGGAGCCGGCCGCGTACGGCCGCAGCCGTGCGAATCATCAGCACAGTGACCAGGCTCATGCCGATCAGGCTGATGTAGCACCCCGTCTGAAAATTCTTCGTGAACTGAGTCAAGGGGAGCCAAATTAGCCGAGGCAGCGGAAATCGATGTTCATTGTGGAGTTTCCAGAGGAACGGCCAGAACGGTTCTTCTTGCGTGACGGCCGGGATAAACTCCCATTCGTCGATGATGGGGCCGGTGGTCGGAAAGAAAATAACGAAGTGCAACGCCTGGAGCGTGAGCGCGGCCCAAACGCCGTAAACGAACCACCAGGTTCTTTTCGCGGCACGGTCTTGAGCGGAAGTGCTTGTCAACATGGAAGGGGAGGAATACCCTAAAAGGACGGTTCGAGAACAATCAACATCCGTTGTGAAGGACGATATTGTATGGTGGAACGCCGTGTTGAACTGACCCGACGCTATCAACGCAAGAAAAAATTGCGTAAACTCAAGAACAAACTGGCCAAAGCCCAGGGCCCGGATCGCGAGAAACTTCTCGGAAAAATCCACATCATCAGCCCGTTTTGGGCGGAGCCGGTGAAGGCGTAATGTTAATCGGCTGATATCATTTCAGCCGAGCCCGAAGCGCCAGCAAGGAAGAAAACTCCCTTGCTGGCGCTTCGGGCTCGACACACTTTTCACTTCAACTTTGCCAAATCCCGCCAAAAATCCGGATACGTTTTCGCCACGCACCCAGGGTTGCGGATGACAACACCCGGCACGCGCAATCCCACAAGGGCCATGCTCATCGCCATCCGGTGATCGTTATACGTGTCGATGATCGCCCCACGCAACGGCCCCGGCGTGATCTTCAACCCATCGGCAAACTCTTCCACACTCGCGCCTACCTTGCGTAGTTCATTCGCTAGCGCGGTTATCCGATCCGTTTCTTTGTGCCGAATGTGGCCGACATTTCGGATGGTCGTCGGTCCGTCCGCGAAACAGGCCACCGCACCGAGCGTCATCACGGTATCGCTGATGGCGTTCATATCGACTTCCACGCCGCGTAACGGCCTCCCGTGAACCGTGATGCCGGAGGAACACTTCTCGATTCGACAACCCATCTGCCCAAGGATATCGACAAAATCGACATCACCCTGCAAGCTCTGTTCGGGCAGATCGAGTACCGTGACCTGCCCTTGAAGAATCGCAGCTGCGGCCAGGAAGTAACTCGCCGCCGAAGCATCCGGCTCGATCGCATACTGCTCCCGTTCGCCATCGAGACCGGGCGAGATTTTGTAGCTGTCCGCGGTTGGCTGTTCGACCGTCGCCCCCCAGCTTTCCAGCATCTTCCGCGTCATCACGATGTACGGCTCCGAGACCAGCGAACCGGCAAGGCGAATCGTCAGGCCCTCCGTCGTGAACGGTGCGATCATCATCAGGGCACTAAGAAACTGGCTGCTGACATCACCGCGAATCGCGACCGAGCCGCCCGCGATGCCTTTGGCGTCGATAGTCACCGGGGGGCAACCGTTACCCGTTTCCGATCGAGCATCCACGCCGAGTTGCCGGAGGGCCGCGAGCAAATCTTCGATGGGTCGTTCGCGCATCCGGGAAACTCCGTCGAGGCGGTAACGCCCTTTTCCGAGGCTCACCATCGCGCACAGGAATCGCATCGACGTGCCCGAATTGGCGGCGAACAAGTCGGCACTCGCTTCAGGGATCAAGCGGTGCGAAGGCGAGCCGACACTGATCTCGGAATGTTCCCAATCGACTTCCAGGCGAAAGCCGAGCTTCCGCAGGCAATCGATCATCACCTCGGTGTCTTCGCTTCGCAGAGCCCCATGCAGCCGACAACCGTCCTTCGCCTTCGCCAGGGCCGCGAGCACCAGGGCTCGATTGGTGATGCTCTTCGAACCAGGCACGGAGACGCTCGCGGTCACGGGGCCGGTGATCGGTTGGATTTCCAGGGTTTCGGGGTAGTGCTCAGACATTAAGTTCAGCCCGGCTTCCGAGCCCGAAGCGCTAGCAAGGTCGGCTTCCTCCCTTGCTGGCGTTTTGGGCTCGGGTCCTCATTGCATACCGATTTACGCATTTTCATAAGTAACACGCATCAGGAACAATCCCTGCGGCAATGCCGTGGGCCCGGCCTGTTTGCGGTCTTCGGCCTTCAGAATCTCGGCGACCTTTTCCTCGGGCCAGAAGCCGCGGCCGACGTTGATCAGCGTTCCCGCGATCGAACGAACCATGTTGTAGAGAAAACCATCCGCTTCGACGTCGATCCAGATGTATTCCCCGACCCGATTCACGGAAAGATGCGTAATCGTGCGGATGCTCGTCAACCGGTTCGGCCACTCGGTTTCGAAACTGTGAAAATCGTGCCGGCCGACCAAGGCACGGCTGGCACTTGCCATCACAGCCGCGTCGAGTTTGTGTCGGCTCGGCGTGGCGTAGCGGTGCAGAAACGGCGAACGCATTGGCGTGTCGTGGATCACATAGCGGTACAGTTTCCGGATTGCGTCCTTGTTCGCGTCGAACGCTTGCGGAACCTCGACGCATTCCCGTACCGCCACGTCCTTCGGCAGATGGGCATTGATGGCCCGCACCAAAACCTCGGGAGTTAGGCGAGTATCGCCGTAGAAATTGACGACTTGTCCAACCGCGTGAACCCCCGCGTCGGTCCGGCCGCTCGCGTTGGCGTAGACTTTCTGGCCGATGATGGTCTCGATCACTTTTTCGAGCGTTTCTTGAACGGTGCGGTAGCCCGGCTGCGTCTGCCAGCCGTTGAAGTCGGTACCGTCGTACCCGAGAGTAAGTTTGAGATTCCGCATTTCTACACATTCGCTCCCGCGAGCCAGCCGGTACTCCAGGCGGCTTGGAAGTTATAGCCGCCGATGGGGCCATCGAGATCGAGGATTTCCCCGGCGAGGAAAAGGCCGGGCACGATTTTGCTTTCCATCGTCCGCGAATTGACTTCATCGAGCGACACGCCGCCGGTCGTCACTTCCGCTTTTTCGAAGCCAAGGGTGCCCGTGATCGGCAAGCGTAGTCGTTTGATGGCCGCGACTAGATTACCCCGGTCTACTCGGCTCAAACCCGTCGCCTTGCGGTCGCTCGGTTGCCCGAGGAGAGATAGCAGGCTGTCGATCAATCGCCTCGGCAAGAGTTCCGCAAGTACGCTCGCCAGTTGCTTTTTCCCCGACGCCAGCGACTCGGCTCGCAGAAATTCATCGAGCGCGGGCTCCGACATCGCCGGGAGAAAATCGATCTCCAGTTCAAGGGACATCGGATCGAGATGCCGGGTGATCGCCTTGCTGACGTCCAGCGGCGCGGGACCGGTCAGGCCGAAATGGGCAAAGAGGAAGCCGCCTCGTGCTTGCAGAATGGGCTTTTGTCGCGGTTCCGCTTTTTCGATCACCTTCAAATTCACATCGCCGAGCGTCACGCCGCGCAGGTCGGCGATCCAGTCGGCCTGAACCTTCACGGGAACGAGCGCTGGACGGGGAGTGACGATCGTGTGGCCCATCTTTTCGACGAACGCGTAACCATCGCCGCGGGTGCCACAACCGGGATACGAACGGCCACCCGAAGTGAGAATCAGGCGGGAAACGGTCAACGATTGCTTGGAGGTGGCGATCCCGAATTCACCGGCCGTTGTCCGATTTAGAGAAGTGACGGGTTCTTCGAGGCTTAGAACGGCTCCGCTTTGCCTCAAGCGAGTGAGGAGGGCGTTCAACACGTCGAGCGCTTTGTCGGAGACAGGAAAGATCTTACCGTTGTCCTCGACTTTGGTGGCGACGCCGAGATCCTCGAAGAACTGAATGGCATCCTGCACGCCGAAACTGGCGAGGGCGGAGTGCAGAAATTTGCCGTTGGGCCCGAATGCCGAGACGATGCCGCGATTGTCGCAATCGTGCGTGATGTTGCAGCGAGTGCCGCCCGACATGAGAATCTTAACGCCCGGCTTGCGGTTCTTTTCGAGGAGCAGAACGTGCTTGCCCCGCTCGGCGGCACTAATGGCCGCCATCATTCCCGCGGCCCCGGCACCGATGATCACGATCTGGTTGGATGGAATGGACAAGCGATTTCAGTCGTAAAAGCCGCTTGCGGTGGAGCGTGAATGCGCTCCGCCGCGAGCGGCTGGTTCACACCTTCAGAAACAACACCCCGAGCGGCGGAACGTTCAAACTCAGCGAATGCGGCCGGCCGTGCCAGCCGTTGGAATCGGCCCAGACGCCGCCAATGTTGCCCTGGCCGCTGCCCCAGTAAACGTCGGCATCGCTATTGAGAAGCTCGCGCCAGAAGCCGCCGTGCGGCACGCCGACACGGTAGTTGCCGCGCTGGACCGGCGTGAAGTTGCAAAGCACCAGGACCGTCTCGCCGTTCTGGGACTTGCGTAGGAAACTCATGATGCTCGAAGCCGAGTCGCTGCAATCGACCCATTCGAAGCCATCGGCGAAGCAGTCCCCCTCGTAAAGGGCGGGTTCACTCTGGTAGAGCTTGTTCAGATCGGACACCCAGCGGTGCATCCCCTGATGCGGGGGGAAACCGAGCTGGTGCCAATCAAGGCTTTGCTCGTGCTTCCACTGCTGCCATTGACCCCATTCGTCGCCCATGAAGAGGAGCTTCTTGCCCGGTTGGCCGAACATGTAGCCGTACAGCAAGCGAAGGTTGGCAAACTTTTGCCAATCGTCGCCCGGCATCTTCTCAATCATCGATCCCTTGCCGTGGACGACCTCGTCGTGCGAGAGCGGCAGGACGAAGTTTTCGGAGTAGGCGTAGACCATGCGGAAGGAGAGTTCGCCTTGGTGAAACTGTCGATGGACTGGCTCGCGTTCGATGTACTTAAGCGTGTCATGCATCCAGCCCATGTCCCACTTCAGGCCGAAGCCGAGGCCGCCG
>JAIOQJ010000585.1 GCA_021413475.1 Planctomycetota bacterium
AGATCGAGGAAGTGCAAGCGGGCCTGCCGCCAGGCGTTCGCATAGTGACGGCCTACGACCGCACCCGGCTCATCCGCGGGGCGATCGGCACGCTCACCGAAGTCATGTGGCACGAGATGGTGATCGCCGCCTTGGCGATTCTTCTGATTCTAGGCCATCTCCGCAGTGCGTTCATCATCTGCGTGACGTTGCCGTTGTCGGTGCTCTTTTCGTTCTTGCTCATGTGGTTGCTGCGCAAGCTCGGCATTGTGGATGTGCAGGCCAACATCATGTCGCTGGCGGGCATCACGATTTCGATTGGCATCCTCGTCGATCAAGCCATCGTCATGACCGAGAACGCCACGCATCATCTCAAAGAGAAGTTCGGCGACCGACCGGTCAAAGGCGACACGAGCGAGATCGTTCGCAAAGCGTGCCGAACCGTCGGCCGGCCGATTTTCTTTTCCGTGCTGATTATGCTCCTGTCGTTTATCCCGGTGTTCATGCTTAGCGGCCGAGAGGGGAAACTCTTTCATCCGCTGGCCTTCACCAAGAGTTTCGCGTTGATCGGCGTGGCGATCATCTCGGTAACGGTGGTTCCCGCCCTGATTCCGTTTCTTCTAAAGGGCCGGCTGAAAAGCGAGGAGCAGAACTGGATCGTCCGCAGTTTCCGCAATATCTATCGGCCGATGCTGACTTTCTTCCTGCCGCGGCGGAATTTGATCATGGGGATGTTCGCGGCCTTACTCATCCTCGCGGCCGGGATGTTTCCCTTGCAAGCAGTCGTCGGTTTTGGGGCATCCGAGCGAGCCTGGCGCTGGATGTTCCTGGGCACGTTCGCGGTCGTGGTTTCGCTGACGATCTTCTTCACGCGAGGCTTCCAGTGGCAGTTGCTTTCGCTCGGCATCCTCACGATTCTGGGCTTTTGGGCCTATCACTTTCCGAAGATCGGTGTCGCGTTCATGCCGATGCTCGATGAGGGGACGACGCTCGACATGCCGGTCACCGTGCCGAGGGCGAGCATTACACAAGTGATCGATGACCTCAAGGCCCGCAATGCCCTGATTCGCGGCTTTCCCGAGGTGGAATCGGTCATCGGCAAGGCGGGCCGCGCTGATACGGCCACTGATCCGGCCCCGCTCGACATGGTCGAGACCTTCATCAACTTCCGGCCCAGGGAGCAATGGCCCCGGCGTGTCATCCTCTATCAGGACGCCGAGCGACAGACGCGCGAAGTGCTCGCGGATCTGGAAGAGAAGGGCTTCATCCGCCATGCCGACCACGCCGACGATCGCGATGATTTGATCAACGAAGCAGCCCAAAAAACACTTGAACGCTTCGACGAAGTAATGCGCGAAGTGGCCGTTCGGCTATACGTCGAGTTCGAGCACGAGCATCCCGAAGCGGAACGGCCGCCGCTTTGGAAAAATCGCGCCAAATCAATCAACCGCCAGCTTCACGAACGCGGCACCGAGGTCTTCACCTGGTGCGCCATCGAAGAACTCGCCCGCGCGGCCGGGGGCAAAGCACTCATCAACACGGCCGCGCGGGGTGCGGAGACGAACCGTTTCGTGGAGGAATCAACGAAGATCCGTCTGGGCCAAGATGGCGATTCGTCGGCCCTTGTCCCGTTTGTGCCGACCCGCGAAGCGATGGAACAAGCGTTTCGTGGGCGGGTTGTCTTTCGGCAACGCACTGGCGGGCCGAAGGGCGATCTCATCGATGACGAGATGGGCCGCGTGTTGCAGGTTCCCGGTTGGTCCAACATCTTCACGCAGCCGATCATCAACCGCATCGAGATGCTTTCGACGGGCGTGCGCACCGATATCGGCGTCAAGGTCTTCGGCGACGATCTCACGAAAATCATCCAAGTGTGCGCGGAGATCGAGAAGGCCCTGAAGCCGATCAACGGGGCACGCGACGTCGTGGCCGCGCCGATTCAGGGGAAGGGATATCTCGAAGTCGTCGTCGATCGCGAACGGGCGAGCCGATTC
>JAIOQJ010000016.1 GCA_021413475.1 Planctomycetota bacterium
GAAAGCGGTGTGCAATCCGCGAATCGTTTTGCCAGGGATCGTTGTTGCCGGACTGGATTCCGAGGCGAACCTGACCGAGGCAATTGATGAGTGGAAGATGGATGAATCGTTCCCGTTGCTGGTCGTCGTCGACGATCCCAAGTTTGCGGCACAAACGTTGAACAATTTTCTGTGGGTGACCTTCACACGTTCAAATCCGGCATCGGATATCCATGGGCTGAATGAGTTCATCGAAAACAAGCACTGGGGCTGTCGCGGTTCGCTCGTGATCGACGCGCGGAGCAAGCCGCATCACTCGCCGCCGTTGATCGAGGACCCCGAAGTGACGAAACGCGTTGACGCCCTGGCCGTTCGGGGAGGGCCACTGCACGGGATTATTTAGCTTCCGCCATTGTCACTTGGCGGATCTTCCAGGATGCCGGTTTCGATCGCGAATCTCATCAGGTCGGCCCGATTCGTGAAGCCGAGTTTCTTGGTCAGCCTGCTGCGATAGGTTTCGACCGTTTTCAAACTCTTCACCTCGGTATACGGCACGGATCGCTTCCAGTAGCACCTCGGGAACACTGCTCTTGAGTACATAACCCGCCGCACCGGCCGCGAACGCCGAACGCATGAACTCGGGTTCATTGTGCATGGTCAGCGCCACCACGCGCGAAGTAGGGAAACGCTGCCGTAACTCCGGAAGCAAGCTGATCCCACTGCGATCGGGCAACGTGATGTCGAGAAGAATCACGTCCGGCTTCAATGCTTCAGCCTGTTCGAGCGCTCCCGCGGCCGTGCCGGCCTCAGCCACCACTTCCAAGTCAGGTTGGGCGTTCAGAAGCGGCTTCATGGTCTCACGCAAGAGAACATGATCTTCCGCCAACAGGATTTTGATTCGGTCCATGTGGGCCTCCATCACGGAGGTAGACCTGAAGTTACGAGGGTGACTACGCAGGGTGGGAACTTAATCGTTCATCTATTAGAATATAAGTTAGGGTAGACGGTTGCAAGGCAAATAATCACGAAGAAAGCCAGTAACGAACATGCACAAGGAACTAGACGTGAACCATGCCAGCAAGTATGATTCTCAAACCCCTCTACTTTCGAGTACCTGACACGCGATGAAATCACCGCCGGACTCGCTCCCGACCGCGGAACACTTGCTGCGCATGCTGGCACGCACGGGTCTGGTGGATCGAGAAGATCTTCGTCGCGAGCTCGATCAGTTGCCTGCCGCCCACCGCCGCGATGCCCGGAAACTATCCGATCATCTCGTCGAGCGGCAAGTCCTCACCCTGTTCCAGGCCGCGAAACTTTTGAAAGGCACCTGGCAGGGACTTGTTCTGGGCCCCTATCAGATTCTCGCGCCGCTTGGCCGTGGGGGCATGGGTGCCGTTTACCTGGCGCGAAATACGCTCCCAAAGCGATTCGACAAAGACGGCCGACCCATGTTGTTGCCACTTCTCGTCGCATTGAAAGTATTGCCGCCTAAACGTGCGAAAGAAGACGACCGCACGCTGGCACGCTTCCGCCGCGAGATGGACATGTGCAAACGGGTCGAACATCTTCACCTCACCAAGACTTTTGATATCGGCCAGCTTGAAGGGGTCTATTTCATCGCCATGGAGTACATCCGCGGCACGAACCTCACCGAGCACGTGAAAGCCAACGGCACGTTGCCGACTGCCAGAGCGGCCCGTCTTTTCAGCGAAATCGCATCCGGCCTTTCCCACGCTCACGCCAAGGGACTCATCCATCGCGATCTGAAGCCCTCGAACATCATGGTGACGCCGAACGGACACGGCAAGATCCTCGATTTGGGCTTGGCGATGGCCGTCGATGAGGAACTGCCGAAGGACAAGATGATTGTCGGTGGGCAAGGCTATGTTGTTGGCACCATGGATTACATCGCCCCGGAACAGGTCGAAGACGGATCGCGCGTTGATGCGCGGGCTGACTTGTATGCCCTGGGTTGCACAATGTACTTTGCCCTGACTGGCCAACCCCCGTTTCCAGGGGGTACGTCCATCGAGAAGATGCAAAAGCAGCGATCCGCGTTCGCCGAACCGATCCCTGATCTGAACCCCACTGTGCCGGCCGAATTCGCTCGGATTATCGAACGGCTAATGAACAAGAACCCGGCCAAGCGCTACCAGACCGCCGAGCAAGTGCGAGAGGCACTCTTAACGTGGACGTCCGGCGATGCGGAAAAGCCTCTGGACGTTGACCCGATGCTGACGGAAGCCGACGCCTTACAAGAAATTGAAAAGGGACAGAATACCGAGGAAGGGCTGTGGTGGGATGCCGTACCGATTCTCACCGAGGCGACCGCGAAGTTTATTCACTCGCCAGAGAATGTCGGCCTGGATGTGAGAGCGGCCCGGAGCCGAACGCTGCTTGACAATCAATTACTGGTGGTGATCGCAGTGATTGTCGGAGTTATCGGTCTGGTGATTCTGCTGGACCTATTGCGACGATAGGCAATCCGCAAACAACCCCGCCGGATCGGGCCGTCGGGGGTGTTCAGATTGTTCGTCACTGAGGTTTCGGTCTAGTATCGACCACCACGGCCGCCGCCGCCACCTCCACCATAACCACCTCCGCCGCCGCCTCCGTAGCCGCCGCCACCGCCACCACCTCCATAACCGCCGCCTCCACCACGACGGCCCCCACCGCCACCGCCGCCGCCATAACCACCACCTCCGCCGCCGCCTGCTCGCGGTTCACGCGGCTTGGCTTCGTTCACTGTCAGCGTCCGTCCGCCGAACTGAGCACCATTCATGGCATTGACTGCATCTTCGGCCCCGTCACCCATCTCGACGAAGCCGAAGCCTCGCGAGCGACCGGTTTCCCGATCCATGATCACCTGAGCCTTGACCACGGTACCGTATTGGGCGAAAGCCTGCCGAAGGTCTTCGTCCGTCGTACCGAATGGAAGGTTCCCGACATACAGATTCTTGCTCATCGTCATCCCCCGCGGTCCGTGTGGCACCGCGAAATCGTTTCAGAAAACATGGAATTGCCGTTCGACACGGCAGTTGAGAAGTGGGAACGAGGGCGAGCGGCTTGGGCTCTGACTGGTCGCCACCAACGATAGACGGCCGCGAACACCCGATCGATCGGGGTCGTCTGGTTGAAAAGCTCATCAGCGAGTCGGACTTTGCTCTCCGGCAAGACAGGCGTAAACGATCTCGGAGGCTGCGAGATTTTGAGGCTCAAGGCAATACACCAAGACAGGATAACCGTGTCACATGCGAAGGCGGAAGTCGGTCAACACGTTCGTCATCTTCCCCCTGCCTGGGCACGTACCCAGGCAGTTCCTGCATTTTAGCTTCAAGGTGCGTGAAAGAAAGAAAAATCTGGGAAATATTTTAGTGATTAGGTGAGGATTGAAGGGTTAGTTTCGGAGGGGTAATCTGAACCCGCCCAGCTCGCCCTTCAATCATCGAAATTAGATATGTTGATCTGGGCATTCGCCCATACTAGAACCGTTGATTCAACTGCACAATCAACTCAAAATCGAACGGCTTCGGTCCCGTCGTGGGGACGACGAGGCCGACACCGAGGACCGAGCGGTTTTTGAATTCGAAGGTCGATCCGAAAGTCAGATTCACGACGTCGTGGAGGAGTAAGCCGTCTTTGAAACCGAAAATATCCGCGTTGGGATCGGGCGAACGCAGCGGAGCGGCAATGTGAATTTCAAACATCGGCGCCACGGCCGTAAGTATGCCGTTTCCGGTGGTATTTCGGTAGACGTAATAACCGACGCCAACGTCGGCGAAGAAGACGATCGATTCAGCACTGGCGACCGGCAAGGTAATCGACGTGAACCCCTGGACGAATAGGTCCCCGCGGGAAAGAATGCCGCCGCCGAACGGCTGGACGTAGGCGAGGATCGATTGGCCCGGATTGATCAACTTCGACGACGCGGTCGGAATGCTGAGTGTGGCACCCCCGGAGATCAGGCTACCCGTTTCGTCATCGTGCGCCAGTAAAGCTTTGACGATGGCGCTGATATTCCCAAAGTTGGTCGAAGTGAAACCAGGTCCCCCGGCTACCGGGGTCAGATTGCCCGTGGCCGGATGGGCCACGGCGGAAAATTCCTTGGCCGGGGCGTCGAGCGTGTAAAACGGGATCCGCACGCCCAAGGAGAGTCGCTCATTCATGAAGGTCTTTTCAAAACCGAAAACGTTCTGATAAAGCGAAACATTGTGGATCGTCTCCCTCGGATTGGTCCAGCGCGACTTATCGAGATTGTTGAAATAGTTTCCGCGATAGAAAACGCGATCCATCGGCCGGGGGCTTTCGCCTTCGGCGATTTTCACGTCCGAGAACATGTTGGCTACCGGTCCGATGAAATCGCCAAGCATGAACGGCGTGAAGTACACGGGCGGCCATTGTTCCCAGACTGGTTGTTGGGCAGGTAGATCGCATGGAACGGAATTGACGTTGGCCGGGAGGTCCGGCTTGGGGGCCGGGGCGGCGTTCGACAAAGGAGCGTCGCTTGGAGCGGGAATAATTTTGATCGGAGCAACTGGCTTCGGGACTTCAGCATCAACCGGCACCGGTGTCGCGACCAAGGTGCCGGCAGTCTTCGGGAGATCAATGAACGTTGGAATCGGAATCGAAATCGGCGGTCCCGTGAGTTCGCTCGCCGGTCGATTGATGGCAGGCGTCGCTTCGACTGCCTTCCAACCATCTTGTGCCACTGCCGTGAGTGAGCCGAGAGTCACCGACAAGAATGTCGCAATTGTGGACGGCCGCAACTTCAACATGGTCGATTCTCCGTGAGCGAACCGGGGCAACCCCGAGTCAATCTGGCAAAGGCTGGTAAGAAAATCCGATTCGGCAGGCAATTCAGAAGGTGCGGGTTCTAACGAATCTTCCCTTACTTCGGAGGTATCGGCAATTGACGTCGGGAAAATGGATGATTTTCACGATCGCGTTGTCAGTTTTTTTCGTTCGTGAAAAGTTGGGAAAATTTGTGACATTCCGGTCAAATGAGAATCAAACAGCCTTTCGAGTGCCTCCGCTTTTTTTTGTTCGTACACAAAGCGCTACATTTTGT
>JAIOQJ010000586.1 GCA_021413475.1 Planctomycetota bacterium
TAGGCACTTGAAGAGGTGCAAAATTGCCCACACCATCTTTTGTATCTTCCCCAGATTTCCTCTGTGAGCCTGTTCAGCGCGGTTTTGGCTCGCGGAAGAAGATGAAAAAGACAATGAGCACAGCCGTGGCACCCAGGGCCGGAACCATCCAGATGGCTTGCCAGTCGTGCTGGATCGCGCCCACGGGTTCCGCCAACTTGTAGGCGTCGATTACCATTCCAGCCAGCAGCGTGCCGACGAAACCGCCGACACCCCAAAGGATGAACGCGAAGAAACCTTGAGCCGCCCCGCGGATGCGCTCATTGGATTCACTATCCACATAGAGTTGCCCGGCAATGAACAGGAAATCGTAACAAACGCCATGAAGGAGAATCGCCCCGAAGATGAGCACGGTTTGCATCGAAGTCGAGTTCGCACTCTGCGCCAGCAGAAAGTAACGAGTGATCCAGGCCAGGATTCCGACAGCGATGGTTTTCTTGTAGCCGAGCGACTTGAGCATGAACGGCAGCAAGAACAGGAAGACGACATCGGAAACTTGGGCGAGCGTCATCTTCGCCGTGGCGTCCGACCACTTCAATTCCTCGTTCAGGTAAACGTGCATACCCACGAAATAGAAATAGAGCGGGATGCAGATGAGAAACATACACCCCACATAGATCGCGAAGGCCGGTTTCTTCAAGAGGGCCAGTGCATCAAGGCCCAGGATTTCCCGAACCGACACGTTCGCGCCCACCTTTCGGGGCGGCGTGTGCGGCAAGGTGAACGAGAACAGTCCAAACACCAACGACAGCCCACCGGCGAGATAAAACTGACCGGCCGTCTCCTCGACGTGAACGAGGCTGACGGCAATACCGCCGGCAATCCAGCCGACCGAGGAAAAGATCTTGATTCTCGGAAAAGCGGTCTTCGCATCGCGAAGATGATGCAGGGACAGCGAATTGCCAAGCGCCAGGGTTGGCACATACAAGGCGCAATAGAGAATGAGCGTCGGGTAGAACGAGCCAAAAGTCTTCATTTGCGGCAACAGGCAAAGCACCGCCGCGCCGACCAGCCCGAATACGCCAAGGAGTTTTTCCGAAGAAAAATACCGGTCGGCGATCAGCCCCACGAAGAACGGTGAGATCATGGCACCAATCGCGAAGGCCCCATAGGCCGCGCCAATTTCGGTCCCGGAGAACCCCAGCGCCTTGAACATGTACGAGCCCATGCTCACATACCAGGAACCCCAGATGAAATACTGGAGGAACATGAACGCGGAGAGGTGAATTTGCAGGTTTCTTTGCATTCGCTCAAGGGCCTTGATACCCTCTCCTTTTCAACACGGAAGCGATAGAAGTTCCAGCCGCGATCGGCGGCCTGGCACGAATCTCAACGCAGGTCAATGCCTCGGCACGCTCGCCGTACGGACCTTATGCCAGAATTTCGCCGCCTGGCCCCATCACCAGCGAGCAGCCGATGCACTTGCGGCCCTTCCACGGTCCGCAGTTGATCCAGCCGACGTTGCTGACGCCGAGAATCGTCAAATCGTAAAGGCGGGTCAATTCAGTGTAGGCATCCCGCCAGAGTTTTCCGTACGGTTCGATCTTGTTATCGTGATCGGCATCCACGGCCCAGGCGCACGGAGAAACGATGATCTGCGCCCCCATGCCTGCCAAAACGTGGCCAATCGCCAGCGAGTTGCCGATGTTGTCGGCACAGATATTCAGCCCGATCGTCCCCAATTCCGTTTCGACCACGCCCAGGCGATCGCCGACCGAGTAAAGATCCAGACCGATATCGAGTTCGTTGATCTTGCGGTAATGAAGACGAATTTGGCCGTTGGGATCGATTAAAATCGCGGAGTTGAAAAGACGTTCGCCCGATCGCTCCACCAGACCCGCGGCCACGTACACACCATGTTGACGAGCCGCTTGGGCGAGACGATCGCTGTTGATTCCCGGGATCGGCTGCGCGAAATCGCGAGCGGAGGGATCGGTCCAGCCCAAGTCGAGACACTCAGGCAGGACTACAAGTTGGCATCCCTCGGCAGCACCGCGCGCGATCGCGGCGATTGCTCGATCGAGGTTTTGATGAGGGTTTTCGGCTGATCCTGCACTTGAAACAAATTGGGGTCGATGACATCCGGCGGCGTCTTGATCGCGGGCGGAAGGTCGGGGATGGCGGGCACCGCTTTGAGATCAGCGGGTAGCGCGAGGATCGTGGGCGGTGCGACAGTAATTGACGGTGCCGGATTGATGGCTGGCAACTGCGGCTGGGCGGCGGCAACACTCTCCCCTAACCAACAGGCGAGCACACATGATGTCCCCAGAAGGATCTTCCGACCCGTGCCGAGAGGTTGCCAGGAGAACATTGCGTACCCCTTCCGCAACTGAAGATTCCGCCTTCGAATATCGAAGGCAATCTGTATTACGAATCTGACATCTGTATGATCGGACGTAATACTGGGCTTCTGAAGTAAAATCGGCATTTTGCGTCCGCGACGTGTATCCGTTCCGTTCGCCAAGGCGGAACGATCAGCACATTCCGACGAACGAGCGAGAATCGTAAAAGCAAATTTGGCTAGCTGATACGACTCGATTATGGTCGTATAGGAATGCAATCGTCATTTGCTCAAAGTTTTTAGGAAATTAAGAATGCCATGATTCTCACCATCTTCCATGATTCTCATTGAGGGTGGGGCGAGAGGGTGAGAATCATCGAAAGCAACGAAACGCCATTTTGCGTTCCCTCTCTTCATGGGAATTAAGAATCGTGCTTAAATCGTTCGCTTGACCGCCGACCGATGCGCACTGATTCAGTGAACGCAAAGATCACTATGTCTCCCAAGGCCCCAAGCTACATATTCACTTTTGGTCTGTCGCCGCCACCCATCTCCCAGCCCGTTCAATCCAATTGGTCCACTCGCCGGCATCAACCGTATCCACCCCGTTGACCGCGAATTTGACGATATCACCCTGCTGGAGGATCGTGCCCAGTTCGCCCCGTAGATTTGGATCGATCACTTCGAGAAGCTCGTTCGTCGTCATCTGGGAGACGGGGATCTTGAATCGATGTTCGATGTAGCTGCGTAAAACCTCTGAAAGTCGGCTAAAATTGTTGACAGGCAGAGAAGTGATTTCGCTGAGGACCCAGGCTTGATCGTGAATCACCGGCTCAATCTTCTTGCCGCGAAAGGCGAGCATGAAGACGATCGAGAGCGTGAAAATCGCGCCCGCCACAACGGAAAGTGCGATCACCCAGCGGCGTGTCACGCTCGAGTTTCCCACGGGTTGGCGCGGCGGCGGCGGCATCGCTTCGATCGACGTATTCGGCCGCAACGTGCCCACGTCTGGTTCCACCGTTGTCGTGACTTGTATCGAAAACCCTTTGGACCAGGTGATCGTCATCTCGGGCAGAGTGCCGGCCGTCACGTTCAGCGGGGTCAAGGCGATCTCGACTTTTGGGCCCGCGATAAAGGGTGAAAGGCGAAAGTCCTGACGCCAGCGTTGCCGTTCGGGAGACAAACTTTCCACGGTGGGCAATGCGACCTCACGCACGCGCCAGGCCTGAGCGGACGACGGCAACAACAACGGTCGGGGAGGCACCACCGAAGCGCGCGATGGCCCCTCGACCGTCAACGTCAGGGTAATTTCACCCGAAAGAGTCGTCTTTTCTTGATCGATCTTCGCCCGTGCGATCACGACTTTGTCGCGAATCTCTTCAATCACTACCTCAGCGCGGCACCAAGACGTGCCAATCAGCAACAACATCAAGGCAATAAGTCGTGCGCTCGAAATGCTCATTGTCTCCCTTTATGTTCGCGACGGCGGAAGAAGCGGACCAGCGCGTCGAAGTGCCCACCGTCGGTGCTAACGTCAATTAGATCCGTCTTCGCGGAACGCATCAGTTTTTTCAGGGCGGCATCTCGCGTCGTCGCGTTGTCGGCAAATTCTTGGCGGACGCCGGCGTTCGAGGTATCCAGCAAACAGGCTAGGCCTGTCTCCGAGTCTACGGTCTGCACCAGGCCAACATTCGGCAATTCCAATTCGCGGGGGTCGTTGACACGGACGGCGACGAGATCGTGCTTGTGGCCCGCGAGGCGAAACGACGCCTCGTAGCCCGCATCGGCGAAGTCGCTGATCACGAAAACGATCGCCCGCCGGCATTGCACTTGGTTGAGATAATCGAGCCCCGCACGCAACGACGTACCGCGGCGCTCGGGTTCAAAGTACAAGATGTCGCGGAGCAATCGGAGGACATGCTTCGCCCCCTTGGCGGGCGGAACGAACCGTTCAACGGCATCTGAGAAGGCGATCAGGCCGACGCGATCGTTGTTGGCGATCGCGCTGAAGGCGATCAGGGCGGCCAGTTCGCCGGCCACCGAGCGTTTCGCTTGCTTCCGCGTGCCGAAATCCTGGCTGCCGCTGACATCCACTAACAAGAGGACCGTGAGTTCGCGCTCTTCGACGTACCGCTTGATGAACGGCGATCCCGTGCGTGCGGTCACGTTCCAATCAATGGAACGCACGTCATCGCCGGGCTGATACTCGCGAACTTCTTCGAAAGAAAGGCCCGTGCCTTTGAATACGCTATGATACTCGCCCCCCAGCAGCGAATGCACGGCACGACGCGCCCGCCATTGCAATCGGCGGATCTGACGCATCAAGTCGGCCGGTAGCATGCGGTTCTCACTCTTCTCTTCGTAGGACGGCCTACCTTGGCCGTCCCTCGTCGAGCACGAGGGTCAAGGAAGGCCGTCCTACGAAGAAATTCCTCACGCGGAGCGTGAGGAATACTGTTCTCAATTAAACAGAAAAAGCCTTCTTCAGGCAGTCAAGCGCATCGTTGCCGCGTGCAGACTCGACGACGACGCTGACGCAGACCTCGCTGGTAGTGATCATCGTGATGTTGATCCCTTTTTCCGCGAGGGCTCCGAACATCTTGCGGGCGACGCCAGTATGCGTCCGCATGCCGACGCCGTAGACATAGAGGACGGCAATGTCGGATTCCCCGGCTGCCTTGCCCTGCGGGTTGATCTCGCGGATCACATCTTGCGTCCGGATCAACGCTCGCCGAAGGTCGCTGCGCGGCACCGTGAACGAAAGTTCCGCCCGGTTCGGACCGGTCAGATTCTGCACGATCGTATCGACCATGATACCACTGGTGGCGACTGCCTGGAAAACCTTCGAGCAGTTACCCGGAACGTCTGGAAGGTCGCTGACAGTGATCCGGCCGTAGTCGTTATTGAGTTGGACACCGCTAATGACGATGTCTTCCATGCCGCTGAGCCGTTGGGTCGCTACGGCCAGATCGTGGGCCGCATCACCGCCGCGAAGCAATGGCCGATCTTTGAAGCCGGTATCTGAACCGCCGGAAACACCGGCCCCTAACCGCGGCGTTTGCAAACCGAACGCATGATGCACGGCCTTGAGGGCCTTGCCGCCGTCGTTGCGATCGACCAGGACCGAGATCTTGATGTCGCCGGTGGTGATCATCCGGATGTTGATCGCCTCGGCCGCCAGTGCCGCGAACATCTTCTCGGCCACACCCGTGTGCGTGCGCATGCCTGTGCCGACGATCGAAACTTTGCTCACATCCTCGGCCGGACGGATGATCGCACCGAGTTCATCGGCCAACGGCTTGAGTGTCGCCAAGGTGAGATTGAGATCGTTGCGCAGCACCGTGAAACCAATGGCCGCCTTGCCGCCCGAGCCGGCACTTTGGGCGATCATGTCGACCGCGATGTTCTTTTCCGCGATGGCGGCGAAAATGCGATGGCTGGTCCCCGGCTGGTCGGGAACCGAGTCGAGGAAGATGCGAACTTCGTCCTTGGCGATGGCGGCGCCGCAGACGACCACATCCTTCATCCAGGCCGCTTCCGGGACGATCCACGTTCCCTCGGCATCGCTGAAAGAGGACCGGACCATGATTGGGACGTCGTACTTCTTCGCGAATTCGATCGAGCGCGAGTGCATGACGCCGGCACCCATGCTGGCTAGTTCGAGCATCTCGTCGTAGCTAATCGAATCGATCTTGCGGGCTTCGGGGACCAGGCGCGGGTCAGTGGAGTAAATGCCGTCGACGTCGGTGTAGATTTCGCATTCGACGGTTTCGCGAACGTTGTTGGCGTCTCCGCTGAAGAGGGTGGCCTTCGTCGAAGCGAGCTTGAGGGCCGCCGCCAGGGCGACGGCCGTGGTGTCGCTGCCGCCTCGGCCAAGGGTAGTGATGTCGTATTTCTCATCGACCCCTTGGAAACCGGCGACGATGACGATTCGCCCTTCATCAAGGGCCTGCCGCATGCGCTCCGTCGAAATCTCGCGGATGCGGGCCTTGGTGTGCGTACTGTCGGTGCGGATGCCGATTTGCACGCCCGTGAAACTGATCGCTTGCTCGCCGAGTTCGTTGATGGCCATCGCCATCAACGCGATCGAAATCTGTTCGCCGGTCGCGAGGAGCATGTCCATTTCGCGAGCCGGGGGATGCTCGCTAATCTCGCGCGCTAGTTCGATGAGGTCGTCGGTCGTGTCGCCGCGAGCGCTGACGACCACCACTACTTGCTTACCCGCTTGTTTGGCGCGGATCGCCCGGCGTGCTGCCGCCTTGACGCGTTCAGCATTTGCCACGCTCGAACCGCCGAATTTTTGCACCACCACGGACACGGTTGCTTCTCCGGAGAGGGATTCATTTGAATGAAGGTCATGCTATGGATTCGGCCGGCCCCTGTCCGAAGTGGCGTGACGGATGAATCCGTCAACGCATCATGGCAAATTTCACCGCCGAGGTGCCCATTCGATGATAAGGTTGATGCGAGTGCGGATCCGATTCGTTGCATCAATTTCGGATACCCTGGTGCAACGAATGGGCCGTTTTTGCAACGCATTCCGGCTCTTTTGCAACGAATAAGTGCCGTTTTGCAACGCATTCCTACCGTTTTGCAACGAAAGAGTTAGGTTTTGCAACGCATTCCGAGGGTTTTACAACGAAAGAGCAGACAAAAGTTAGCGCAAGGCAAACGATTTCAAAGCGCGGCGGACGTTCGTTTCGGAAGACAAATCTGCTGAATCCTAGGAATCTATTTGCGTTTCGGTGAATCGATCCTAACCTCCGCGATTGCCAAAACTCGCTCGCGCACCCCGACGGCTTGACGCAGGCGAGCGACCCCCCGATAATCGTGGGATGAACTCCGCGGAAATCGATCGTCTATTGCATCAGACCCTCGACGATCGAACGATCGCATTGGGCGAGCATGAGCCACTGAATGCCTGGCTGGTGAAGCAGGCTCGCGATGACAAAGCACTCGCCCTCATGAGAGGCCGGGCCTTTGCATTGGCCCGGCTCAAACTCGGCGATCAGGCGGTGCTGGACTGGCTCGAAGACCTCTTGCAGTTGACCACCCGCCAGGACGATGCTCAACCGCAATTCGAGGCCAAGGCCTTTTTCTCACCGGGCGACGCCTGTGTCCGCGAAGTCGTCCGGCAGTTTGGCAACTCCCGACGGACCTGTGACGTCTGCGTCTTCACCATCACCGATGATCGCATCTCCAGCGCAATCGAACAAGCACACCGACGCGGCGTCCTGGTCCGCGTCATTACGGATGACGAAAAGGCACGCGACTTGGGTTCCGACATCGATCGTCTGATCCGCAACGGCATCTCCTGCGTCACGGACTCGGTTCCCGCGCACATGCACCACAAATTCGCCTTGTTCGACACGGAACGCTTGCTGACCGGCAGCTTCAACTGGACCCGCTCGGCCACCGAATACAACGAAGAAAATTTGCTGGTCACGGGCGACCCTCGGCTGACTGCCGCGTTTGGCGAGCATTTCGAATCACTTTGGCGAAAATACTCGCAATGAACACCTCGGGGAGTTTCATGCTCGATCTGCCGCTCACTGATCCCAATCATCCGTTCCACCTCATGCACATGGAGATGGCTCTGGAGGAAGCGGGCCTGGCCGCCGGGGAGGACGAAGTTCCGGTCGGGGTCGTTATCGTTCATCCGGAAAAAGGGGTCATCGCCCGCGCCCACAACCAGCGCGAACTTCTGAACGATCCGACCGCCCACGCGGAAATGATTGCCATCACCCAGGCGGCGCGGTCGCTCGAATCGTGGCGGCTGGATGATGCCATTCTTTACGTCACGCTCGAACCGTGCCCAATGTGTGCCGGGGCCATCGTGCAGGCACGGGTTCCGTTCGTGGTTTACGGGGCGACCGATCCGAAGGCGGGAGCGTGTCACACTCTTTATCAGATCACCAACGATCCACGGCTCAACCATCGCTGCCAAGTCGTCGCGGGAGTTCTTGCCGATCGATGTGCATCAATTCTGACCGACTTTTTCGTGGCGAAGCGGCGATTGGGGAAGAAATAGTGACCGCACAATCCCTACAATCGTTGCGACCAGAACCCTACAAATAAGCCCGATCCCAGGGGTTCGAGTTCGAGCCGCCGTCTCAAGGTTCGCAAAGCCTCACCTTGGGCTACGTTCCGTCGGCCCATCCGGGCCTGAATACCGGGTTTTAGCCCCGGATAGGGCGGCGGAATGTAGCCCAGGGTGAGGCTTTGCGAGACCGGGGGTTCCGAATCACTCTCGCTCACCTTCCACTACCTAATTTCCGAGCTTCCTCTGGGAATCCACCCCACCGCATGGTAAGCTGTGGGTGTTCATCATCTCCGGAGATCTCCCCATGCGGCGTTTGGCAGCTTTGGCCGGTCTGTTGTTGTTTGCTGCTCCCTCTCTGGCGCAGACTCAATCGAGCGTCTACACTGAACCGGTGCTGCCGTCGTCTCGCGATCTCGACCGTCTCAATCTGACGATGGCGTGGAAGGCCTACGTTCCGATGGACGCCCGGAGCGATGGCATCGCGACGATGCAGTTGATCGACAACCAGATCTATGTGCAAACGCGAAGCAATTTGCTGATCGTTTACAGTGCCGCGACAGGCGAGGAATCATGGCGGGTGAGGTTGCCCAAGCGTAATCTCCCGTCATTTCCCGTGGCCGTCAATCATTTCGATGTCTTAGTCGTCAATGGTCCGAATTTTTTCATCCTCGATCGAAGAAACGGCAAGCTGAAATACACGATCGATCTCCCTTCCACGGTCGCCGCCGGGCTGGCGGCGGACATCGAACAATGCTTTGTCGTACTGTCGAGCAACCGGGTCATTTCGGTCGGCTTGCAGCCGGAAGACGTGCGTTACGGCCAACGCGTGCGAGCAAAGGTTGAAGGCCCTGAAGCTCCGACCGGGATGTCGTTGAACATTCAATCGGT
>JAIOQJ010000587.1 GCA_021413475.1 Planctomycetota bacterium
TCCATTTCGCTATCGAGCAACGTCAGACGTCGCAGGACTCGCAAGCTGGGGCCGTCAAGCGGGATGGCATGGCCACCCAGACCTTGCTGGATGACAAAAGCGACGACGTAGTCGTTACCGTCGACCACCCGGACGGGGACACGGCCCGCTTCCTTGATGCCGCTCTTGGCGATTTCGCTGAGCATGCGCGAAAGCTGGCGGGCGGCGTCCTTCAGGCCCTTTTTCGCCAGGTCTTCCATGTCGAAGTTGTACTTGAGTTCGAACCAGTATTGCAACACCCCCGCGATGCGTTGGGCACGCTCACCCGCCTGGGGAATGTGAACGAGGGATTCCTCGATCTCGTGAGGGGAAGACACGCGAACCTCGTTCCAGTCGAAGAACTGGGTCCGCAGGTTCTTGAAGGCCTTGTCGGCCAATTCCCGGGTCGTGCCCTCCCGGATGATGGCGTAAATCAATTGTTCAAGGACCGGCCGTTCTTCCG
Organism: Planctomycetota bacterium; assembly: GCA_021413475.1. Lineage (GTDB taxonomy): Bacteria > Planctomycetota > Planctomycetia > Gemmatales > Gemmataceae > JAIOQJ01. The sequence continues at coordinate 482 of JAIOQJ010000587.1, forward strand.
TTTCGGCCGGCGGATCAAAGCGTTTCTTCAGTAGCTTCAGGACATGTTCCAGATGCTGCTGTTTGTTCGTCATAGTCGGCATGCTGTTAAACCTTCCGTGATAAGAGCAGGCGGCAAGCGTGGTCCTGGCACCCCGATGGCCAAGGCGGGCGATTGCATACCTTACTCGGTTCTAGGTTCCGCTTCCTGATCGGCCCCTTCGGTCTCTTCCGTTTTCTGTCCTAATGCCTCGCTAATGAGCCGGGCGACTTCGATACTGTTCTTCACTCCCTTATCCAGCACAAACTGGAGGACGGGTACAAAACGAGAGCGCATCCGATCGCCAAGTTTCGATTGGATGAATCCCGCCGCTCGCGATAGTCCGTACAGGCAGATCTTCTGTTCCTGTTCTGAACCCATGATCGAAACGTAAACCTTAGCGTGCTGCAAGTCGCCCGACACCTCGGCTCGAGTGACCGTTACCATCTTGACGCGTGGGTCCCGCAGTTCAAACAAGATGGTCTCGCTGGCCACCTCGCGAATCACTTCGGCAACTCGAGCCAACCGATGCGTCTTCATCTACACTCACATTTGACAATGTTCAACCAGCGACTCACACTCGCAAAACTCGGCAACTGGATGCTTCCGCAAGGCGTCGGCAATCCGATCGAGCGTCGTTTTCACACCTTGAGCATCCTCGCCCACGGTCGCCATGCCGAGCACGACCATCTTGTGATGATCGCGTGCATCGACCTCGGCCACGGCGACATTGAACTCGTTCCGCAGCCGATCGACGATACTCTTCACCACCTGCCGCTTGTCCTTCAAGCTCCGCGACTCGCGGATATTCAGGCGGACTCTTAGCGTTCCTACATGCATCGTTCGTTAGATCACAAAGTTCTCAACACCTGTTCGATTCGGTACGCCTCGATGACGTCGCCGACTTTGAGGTCGTCGTAGCCGGCCACCTTGATACCGCAATCGTACCCTTCGCGGACTTCGCGGACGTCATCCTTGAAGCGTTTCAGCGAATCGAGGGACGCAATCTTCTCGGGCGGCGGATAGACCACCGCGCCTTCGCGGATCACGCGAATCTTCGACGAACGCTCGATGACGCCCTGGGTGACGTAACTGCCGGCCACAGTACCGACCCGGCTGATCTTGAACGTCTCGCGGATGACGGCCCGGCCGAGATGGATGATATCCTCGCGCGGCTTGAGCTTGCCTTCGAGCGACGCCTTGATGTCCTCGGTCAGCTTGTAAATGATGTTGTACTCACGGATCGAGACGCCGCGTTCTTCGGCCAGATGCAACGCCATATCGTCAGGGACGACATTGAAGCCGACGACGATCGTGTCTTCCGGCGACGCGAGGGCAAGTTGCACATCGCTTTCCGTGATGGCACCGATGCCGGCGTGTAACAAGCGGACACGAACTTCATCGTGGACAAGCTTCTCGAGTTCCTTGCGGATAGCTTCGACCGAACCGCGTGCTTCGGCCTTGAGCACGACTTTGAGTTCCGCGATCTTCGCCTTGGCCACGCCGAGCGTCTCGAGACTGACGGCCTCGCGAGGCTTGAACTGCAGTTCCTGGAAGCGAACCTTGCGTTTCTCCGCGATTTCGCGAGCCTTCGCCAGATCCGCGACCACGTGGAAGTGATCGTCGGCGTTCGGCACGTCGTCGAGACCCGTGATGCTGACCGGAACGCTGGGCCCGGCTTCATCCAGGGATCGGCCCATGTCGTCGTACATGGCGCGGACACGGCCGTAGGAAGAACCGCAGATAATTACATCGCCGCGATGGAGCGTGCCCTGCTGAATCAACAGAGTGGCG
>JAIOQJ010000588.1 GCA_021413475.1 Planctomycetota bacterium
GAGTTGGCCGACGCTCAGAACGTCCGCTTCGCGATCGATCTGCATTGCCCCTTCCTTCGCGGCGACGTTCACGAAGCGTTCTATTTCGACGGCCTGACCATCCCGCACATCAACGACAACGTCAACGAGCTGATCGCCTGGATCAAGGAGGAGCGACCGCCGGCCACCAGCTGGCCGCTCAACTTCATGAAGAAGCCGCCGATGATCGCTCCCGAAAACGGCATGCCTTGCTCGCACTACTTCGCCTACAAGAAGGACGTGATCCTCGCGACCACGCTGGAAGTACCGTTCACGCAGCCGAATTGTCCCCTCGATGCGGCCATGGCCCGGCAATACGGCGTCGCTCTCCTCAGGGCTTTTCTCCGAACGAAATTCGTGAGCGAAGATCGCAAAGTCACCGGCGGCACCACGGATAGCGAGGAACTGCGCACGCTGCGAAGTGCGTACCAACCCCTCTACCGGGGCAAACCGGAGGAGGCTAGGAAACTGGTGGATGCTCTCGTGAAAAATGCACCGCCAGATTCCGTTTATCGGGTCGAAAGAGTGAACCTGCTGGGGCTTATCCATCTGCATCAGAAACAGTTTAGCGCGGCTTGGTTTTGCTTCGTTCTCGTGCTTGGCGATGAGCATGCCACCACCCAGCAACGAGCGACTGCGGCGACCCAAGTCCTCGCGATTGCTTTCAGCGATCCCGCTTCAACCCCGGCGTATATCGATAACGCGCTCGCCGAATTCAACCGCTTCCCCTATCCATCCGCCGAGCAACTGTTGAGGGTCTACAATCTCTCGGCCGACTATTTTCAGGCACAGAAGAACTACGCACGGGCGTTGCGAAACATCGAGTTGCTCTATCCGATCGCACTCTCCTATGAAAAAGGGAAGACGCTGAACCGAATGGCGGCGCTCTACGATTTACTCAAGCAACCGGAGATGGCCCTCGCCTCGCGCAAGGAGGCGGTGGCCCTTTTGCGGAAGCAACTCGATCCGATGCCGGTAGGCGTGTCAGGGCCGCTGATGGCGAACGATTTGTTCGAAGCCTTGCAAGGCATCCCGTCCGCCACGTTGCAAGAAAAGAAGGAAGCAGCGGAGATGGTATTGAATCACAAGGTGACGCCCGTTGCGTTGAAAGAGAAGGTTCGGAAGGCCCTGGCTGAACTTGAGAAGAAATAGAAAGAAACATCACGCTCCGCGTGATGCTTCTTTTCTTCGTAGGACGGCCTTCCTTGGCCGTCGTGCCAACGATGGACGACCAAGGAAGGCCGTCCTACGAAGAAGCGAGACCTCACGTTGCGAAACATCACGCGGAGCGTGATGAGTACATTGAAAACGAGATCCCACCATGCGTAGCGCATCTCTTCTTGCGATTCTCCTTTCCACCACGATCGCCCGCGCCGATCTCCCCTCGCCGCGCTTTGATCGCCTTTTGCCGATGGGGGCCGCGGCGGGGTCGTCGGTCGAGGTCGAAATCTCCGGTGCGGATATCGAGGACGCGAAGGCACTCCATTTCGATCATCCCGGCCTGAAGGCCGAGTTTCTGAAGGATAAGAAATTCAAGATCACCGTCGCGGCCGACGTGCCGGCAGGGACATACGACGTTCGTTTTTCGAACCGTTTCGGCATCAGCAATTCACGGTTGTTCCAGGTTTCGAAGGGCCTGATCGAGGTGGCCGAGAAGGAGCCGAACGACGAGATGACGACGGCCCAGGTGATTGCCGTCAACTCCGTGGTCAACGGCACCTCCGACGGTAACCGCGAAGATGTGTATCGCTTTCCGCTCAAGCAGGGCCAGCGGGTAACCATCGAATGTCAGGCGCAGAAACTCGATTCGCAACTCGACGGTACGCTGACCTTGTTCGATGCCATGAGCAAGCAAGTGGCTTCGAACGGCGACTGGTTCGGCCGTGATCCGCTCATCGATTTCGTCGCCTCGACGGCGGGCGATTACTACGTGAGCCTCAGTGATCTCACTTTCCGCGGCGGCCTTGCTTATCGGCTACTGGTCACCGATCAGCCGCACGTCGAAAGCGTTTTCCCCGGCGCGGTGCAGGTGGGCAAGCCGGCAGTGGTGACGCTCTTTGGCCGTAATCTCGGCCCGAAAGCGAAGCCTTCGAAATGGAAGATCAACGACCTCGCGCTCGATGAACTGGCAGAAACGGTGACCATTCCCGCGGACATTTCCAAAGAGGGAACGTTTCGCTTTACCGAGCATCCGGCGACGCATGCCGTGCTGCCGACCGCGTCCACCAGCACGGTAACTGGGATGACGGTTCGCGGCATCCCGGTGCTGGCGACGGACATACCGGTGACGCTCGAAGCCGAACCGAATGACGATCCCAAAAAGCCGCAAGCGCTGCCGTTGCCAGTGGTGCTGGCCGGCCGTTTCGATCAATTGCGCGATGCCGACTGGTACGAGATCGAACCGAAAGAGGACGGGGCCTATGCCTTCGACGTCTATTGCGAACGAATCGCCGGGCGGGCCGATCCGTATCTGGTCGTGCTCGACGACAAGGATAATCGTGTCGGTGAACTCGACGATTTCGGCATGCGCACGAACGCGTTCGACGGGCACCTTCGCGATCCTTCCGGGTCGATCAACCTGGCGAAGAATCGCAAATATCGCGTGCTGGTGCAGGACCGTTATCGCCGGGGCGGGGCGCGGTTCATGTACGTGTTGTCGATCCGCAAGAACGTGCCGGACTTCTACGCCGTCTCGATTCACGCACAAAATCCCGGCCCCGCCGGCGCGACGCTCCGCAAGAACGGGGCGATGTTCCTCGACATCCTGATTCAAAACAAGGAAGGCTTCAACGGCCCGATCACCATCACGGCAGAGGGGTTGCCCAGGGGCGTTCACTCGGTGCCGACGATCATCAACGGCGACACCAAGGGGGCGTTCGTCCTCTGGGCCGATGCCGATGCGGCCGATGGAGATAGCCCGATCAAGCTCTTCGCCACCGGGAAGAACGGCGACGCCACGATCAAGCACGAAGTCCGGCCGTACAACCGCATCTGGTCGGAGGCGAATATCGGCACCAGCCGGCCAATCCGCGAGTTGACCCTCGCCATCCGTGAGCCGGCACCGTACTCGCTGAAATTCGCGACGGAGCGGATCGAGATCGAAGCGGGCAAGAAGACCGATGTGAAACTGCAACTCGAACGGATCTGGCCCGAGTTCAAGGGGAACGTGAACATCATCCCGCTATCGCTGCCGAATTCGATCAAGATGGGGGCGATCACGATCTCCGAAGGGAAGACCGACGGCACCGTGACCTTCGACGTCCAGGCCAACACCAAGCCGGGCGAATACACGATCACCGTCCTCGGTCAGGGTCAGGTGCCATTTAGCAAGGACGTGAAAGCGACGACCCGGCCCAATACGCTGGTGGCGTCGCCATCGCGGCCGATTACGGTGATGGTTAGTGCGGCAGCAAAGAAGTGATTACTCACAAGTAGCTTACCGTACCCACACGACCAGGCGATGATTTTGTCGAGGCATAAAATCCGCGATCCGACGGTCCGCGAATCACGCATAAATGCGTGACTCACGGACCGTCGGAACCTCCTTGATCGCTTCCAAGTTTGTCATCCATCTCGCCGGCCTCGACAAAATCAAAACCTGGGAGTGTGACGAATTCCTTATTCCACTTCTTTCTCAATCTGCCGATAGATCTCGAGCGCCTTCTCGAACGTCTTCTCCGCTTCACCGCGTTCGCTCTGGAGAATGCCCGTCCCGCGGACTTTCCAGAGTTGCTCGATGACGCCGATACACCATTGAACACTCTGCTTCGACGCTCGGATTGGCTTCCCGGCCACAGTCACGTTCACCGGGTTGGTGTGCAGCGAGGGGAAGTGCCGGATCGCCACCCAACTGCTCTTTGCGATCGGGATCGAGAATTCGAGATCGTGCGGTTTGTCGTCGGCGGGGACTTCTTTCGATTCCGCGACCTGGCCGTTGACGATCAATTCAACCTTACGTGTCTTCCCTTCCGGAACCGCACCGCCAACCGCGGTACCGAGCGGCAACTCAGAGGCGAACGCGACCTTGGCCTTCACCGTGACTTTGCCGGCCGCATCGAGCTTCACTTCGTCGCCCATTGGCTTGCCATTGACCGTGAATTCCAAGGCGTGTGAATAGCCATCGGAAACGTAGCTACGGCCCTTGGCGATCCCCTCGCACCACGTTGTGTAGTCGATTTTGTCGATCTTCCCCATCTGCACGTAAACACGGCCCTGTCCAACCCGCGTGCCCGTGATACACGGAAAATCGGTCTCGCCGCTCGCCTTCAGCGGGAAGCCGCAGTTCATGATCTGATACCAGCAATTCCACTCGGGAATGCGTTGCGTGTCCATCGCGCTGATGAAATCGCAAACCCGCATGGCCGAGGTAACGCAGATTTCCTGGGCACCGATGCCGTTCATCTCCGGGATGGCCAGATTCGGCAATTCCGTGGCCGCTTTCTCGTGCGCTTGCACCAGTTCCAATTCGGTGATCGAGCCGTCGCCGTTGCGGTCGATCGTGGCGAACGGGTGCGGCAACAGGGCGCTCTTGGTCTCTTCGAGCGAGAGCTTTGCATCCTTGTTGGTGTCGTATTTGTCGATGAGTCGCTTCGCCGCCGCGGCGGGGTTGATGCCAAGTCCGTTGCCGGAATGAGCGTACCCGGTGACCGCCCCTTGCAGTTTGGCCCAGCGCATCAGCGGTGTCGTCCAGGTCGGCCAGCCTTTCGTCTTGGTCCCTTCCGACCCGGGATACGTCTGATCGCGCAGATTCAGCAAGCAGACATGGCCGAGCGCCTGCGAGCCGAAGCCGCTAACCTCGACGTCGTACTTCAGAATCGTGAGCGGCTCGCTCAGTTTGTGCGGCGTCGGCTCGTTGAATTGCCGTTGATACTCGTAGCACGGCCCCCAGGTGAGGCAGCAGCCGACATTCATTCCCTCGCCCTTGACGTGGAGGAACATATCCTCGGGGAGCACGCCCTCCGCCGGGTTCGTATAGTGCTTGCAACCCGCGGCGTGGATATGGTGGTCGCCGTTGTACCAACCGAAATCCATCGGGTTGATCCACCGTTTCAGCTGGGCGGTCAGTTGCGACCCTTCGCCCGTCACTTTGATCTTTCGCGTGATGAGTTGATACTCCGGACCACGGCCGAACTCCATGGTCAGTTCACCGGGAGGAAGCAGCACGGTACCGCCGTTGTTCCGGTAAATCTGCTGCTGAAAGAAAAGGTCAGGAGCCAGGCGCTTGGCCTGCGGGGGATAAACGTGGCCGGCCGCGTCCTTGAACAAGAAACGGCCGACGGTCGGCTTGCCGTCGAAATCGGTGACGACGAGCCTCACGGGAATTCCCGGCTTCACATCGAAGAGCACGGGCGTCTCGCCGCGGAAACCGAGATCTTGCGTTCCCTGACCGACGTCGAAGCCGATCGTCGCTTCGCGTTTGCCGGCCTCGCTGCTGTAAATGAGCGCGATGGCGTACTCGACCTTGATGCCGCTGAGATTCGTGGTCATCGGCGGCGAGGTGTGCATCTCGAGATGTAGGAAGCGTGAGACAACCTTGGGGTCCGCCTTGCCATCCTTTTTCTGAAGCCCCTGCCCGCTATACACGGGCCCGGCCTGCGGGCTGGTGATATTCAACACCTTCTTCACGGTGCTGTCGTTGACCACCTTCACAAGGAACGGCACAAAGCCCGCCTGCTGAATCGTCGCCTCGGCCGGGCCACGCGACACCTTCACGCGTGCTTCCGGGTTCAGCGAGACTTGCAGCAACACCCGTTCATCGAGGATTTCTTGAATCTTCTTGGCGTCGCGCTTTTCGACGGCGGCCGTCAATTGCTTGGCGACATCGCCCGGCAATGGGAAACCCAGGAAATCGAGCGACTTCATCAAGCGGTCGGCATTCTGGCCCAGCGGTTGGGCATCGACATCGCCAACGACTTCGAGCTTATCGGCCCGAACCATCGCTGGAGAAAGGAGCAGAAAAGCGACCAAGAACAAACCCGGTGTACGGCCCATGTGCGTTCTCCTCATGGTTGGAAACGAGAGAGCATGCAGGATACGCTGCCGGAGGGGAAAGGTCGAATGTATTTTTCGAAGGAAGAGGCGGAGGCGAGCCAGGTTGCGTAAGCTCCTGGAGGACACAAACTATATGTGACCTCCAATCCTCCAGGAGCTTAC
>JAIOQJ010000589.1 GCA_021413475.1 Planctomycetota bacterium
AACCCGCGCACCCGATGCCGCAGCCTCCCCCGCTGGGACGCGGCTTGGTTTCCGTTTTCGGGGCCGTTATCGTGGCAAGTTCACTAAACGCCTTGTCGTCCGCCTCTTCCAACGTTGGCTGCGTCGGCGTGGGGACGATGAAGCCGAAATCTTTGACCGGTTCTTCGCCCGTCCCCTTCGCGTTAAATGCCGCCCGACGGATGAAATGCTGCATCTTGTTCTGAGAGTCCCAGACGATGATCGCACTTTCGGACGCGATCTCGACGATTACGTTTCGCGGCGGAGCAGGCGCGCAGGCGTCCGAAGTGGGCAATGACACCGCGACTATGGTCACGGCAAGAGCGATAAACCCGGAGATGCGACGGTTCATGGCAAGTCCTTCGTTAGGGTGAAACCTTCCCGTCCGCCAATCAAGGATTTCACGATCGGTGGCGGTTCACAAATAACACCTGACGACTCACGATGATGATCTTACCCTTCCGATCCAATCGCCGCACGCAGAAATTCAGTTCATCGATTGGGACCTGGAAATTTCAGATAATTGGCCCAACTATTGGTCACCATCACAATCATGTGATGGTAACACGAACCATCCAAGAATTAATCAATACCCGCTTCGCTAAATTCCCAACCAGAGCCTTCAGGATTCCGAATGATCACGCTGAGCGTTCTTTTGGCAAAAGCCCAGCATAGCGCGGAGAGAAAACGAAGTCGGGTAACCGACTAAAACTCTGCAACATTGTTCGCCTCCGAAAAGAGAATTCGGGTGTCACTTCACTTTTCCACCCGGTACCTTGCCGAGATTCTCGAACAACTGCACGAGCGAGGCCATTAGCTTCTTGAAATCACCTTCATGTAGGCTCTCGTTCGGGGCATGGGCGTTGCTGCTGGGATCCTCGATGCCGAGTAACAAGGCGGGGGCACCACCGAATAGTTCCGCGAGGGGGCCGACGAAACCGATGGTGCCGCCGCAACCGATGGCCACGGGGTCGCGGTCGAAGCCCTTCCGCAAGGCCGCCAAGGCGGCTTCGAAGGCTGGACCGTTGGGATCGGTCATCCACCAATCGACGGCGGCTCCGGCTTCCTTCACCGTGACCTGCACGCCCCAGGGCGGATCTTTCGTCAGGTGGGACTGCAATTGGGCGAAGACTTCTGACGGCACTTGATCGGGGACGATCCGGCAACTGACGAGCGCCGAGACCTTGGGAAGTACCTGATTCGACGCCCCCTTGATGGAACTCGCTTCCTGGGCGATGACCGTGATTGCCGGTCGCCGCCAGGTTTGCTCATAGGGCGTAAGTCCTGTTTCGAGAGCAAAGCGTGCCTCGGGCAACACGCCACAATCTTTGCGCCACTTCGATTCGTCGCCGGGCAGTTTGCGGAAAGCGGCTCGTTCTTTCTCGGTCAGCGTGCGGACCTTCTTGTAATAACCGTCGATGGGAAGCGGGCCGTTGCCCCAGAAAAGCCGGCTTAGGATGACATTCATCGCGATGGCCGCATCCGGCAAAGCTCCGCCGGCCATGCCGCTATGGACGGGAATCTTCGCGCTCTGCACTTCGACAAGGGCCGTGACAATGCCGCGAAGCGAGTAGGTGATGCAAGGCAAACCGACTTCGATGTTCTCCGTATCACAGACGACAATCACATCGGATTTCAGTTTATCTTTGTGCCGTTCGAAGAAATGCATCAGGTTGCGCGAGCCGACTTCTTCCTCGCCTTCGACGAGCATCTTGATGTTCACCGGCAGCGAGCCGTTGGTCTTCATGTAGGCAGAGATCGCCCCGAGTTGCGCGGAGATGGCCCCTTTGTCGTCCGCGGAACCGCGGGCGAAGAGTCGCCCGTCGCGCCGCGTCAGATGCCAGGGATCGCTTAGCCATTGCTCGGCAAAGTTGATCGGCTGAACATCGTGATGGGCGTAAAGGAAGACGGTCGGCTTGCCCGGTGCGTCCAGCCATTCGCCATAGGCATACGGCAGCGAGTTGCCGACGCGCAGGACCTCGACGTTTTGCAATCCCGCCTCGCGCATTTGCTGGCAAGTCAGGTTGGCGGTCCGTTCGATCTCCGTGCCGTGCTCGCCGTCGGTGCTGATGCTGGTGATCGCCACCAGGTCAGCCAATCCATGCACGATATCCTCGTGCTGGCCACGCAACCATTCCAGTGCCGCTTGCATGATCGCTTCCTCAGGGTCAGGATGGAGGGCTACTCGAAGTTTATCTGTTCTACTCGGAAATCGCCAGTGCGCGTCTTGCTTCGTAGGACGGCCCTTCCGTGGCCGTCCTGGAACACGAACCATTCCAAATTGATAATTGCAAATTGCAAATTGCAAGTTGTGCCGAACGAAGGAGTCCTACTTCTTAATCTCCGTCCCCAGCGAGCGGCCGATGGTGAGCATCTCGATTTCTAATTTCTCAACGCGGTTGGGATTGCGGACGTGATTTCGCCAAATCTCGAGCCGGGCATTGGCGAAGCGGAAGTGATTGCTGCGGATGGGAATTGATTTCTCCAACGTGAACCTCTCCGGATGAGCGCGCAGAACTTGTCGCAAGAGAGTCGCGACGGGAAGTTCAAAATAGAGTTGCGGTTCCTCGACCACAATCAGTTCCGGATCGAAGCGGTGGATGAGATCGAGGATCTGTTGCTCTTCGCGGGCGTGCTCTTTATAGCCCGCGTGGGGATCGCAGAGGACGGTGTAAAAGAGCTTGTCGCCGCGTAGTGTCCAAAGCCGCCGCTCGAGGTCGTGCCGGCGGACCTGATAGATAAAGTCGCCGTTGAGGAAACCATCCATGACGCAGACACGCGTCTCGCGATTATGCTTGACGACGTACTGAGCGGCTTCCTCGTAGCCGAACACATAGAAGACCGGTTCACGCCAGGTGGTGTAGATTGTTCCCGCCAGGACGATCAAGGATACCGGCACAAAAATCTTGGGCCGTTTCAAGAGTTCCGCGACGGTGGTGCAACCAATCGCCGCGAACATAGCCAGGGCCGGAACCCAATAGATTGTGTGGCGAATATCAAGTTCGGCAATCGGCGTGAAGAATGCGTACGTTGCCGCCAACAGGGCGAAATACGGGCCCGCTACCCGGCGTGTGGAACGTCGGAACGCGAAGCAGAAACCGATGACGGCCGCGACCGTGGCAAACCAGCCGATCTGATCGGGGATGCAAAAAGGGTAATAAGAGAAATTGCGAATAGCGAAGAAACTCGTCGCGCCGGCACTCGTTCCTTCCTGGGCCGTCTTGGCAATGGTGGAGCCGTACTCCCGCCAAGTGAAAAGGTAGTAGGGACCCGCGAGAATCACGGCCAGGAGAATCCCGCCCATCACCGGACCGCGCCGCAACAAACGGAGATTGCCGGTCATCAGCAACCGCAGACCGCAATAAGGGAGCAGCATCACGCCGTCGAAGCGAGTCAGAGTGGCTAGCGCTGCGAGCAGACATGTGAGCCAGGCGTCGCGCCGCCGTTGCTCATCGAGATAACGTTCGAAATGGAAAATCGTGGCGAGAATGATCGCCAGGCAGGGGAGCTCTAGCATTACTTGTCGGGAGAACAAGAAAACGAGTGGCGAAAATCCCAGCAACCCTAGAGCAAGCGCGGCCGTCACGGGGCCATGCGTTCGGTTTACGAGTCGGGAAAAATGGAGCCCCCCGAGAAAGCCAAAGACTCCGACCAGCAGCTTCGCACTGGCGAACGACGTGCCGAAGCAAGTCATCCAGACCCCTTCGACACCGTAAAACAACGGCGGCCAAACCATGAGGCCGAGGGCGGGATACTGCAAGTAATAATGAACCGCGTAGTCCTTCGGGTTCCTCATCGGAACGTCGGCGATCATGTCGCGAAAGAACACGCCGGTCATGACATGGCGGGTCTCGTCGTTGTTGAAATAGGGCTCACTCGGGGCGTCGATGATCGCATGGGCGGCGACGATCAGCATCATCGGCCCCAAGAATGCCAGTAAATCGGGACGAAGAGATTTCATGTCCGTACCACAGCCGTCGCGTGACGGCGTCCCATTTCTCGTGCGAGCTCTATCGTCAGAATCAATAACCCCATCATCCGAATCGGCAAGACGAACCAGATCACGAAGCGGTGCCATTCTGAAGAGGTGCCCAATATCGATATCCAGTCATACCCGGTCTGGGGAATCGCGAACAAAATCAGCAGTCCAACGAAACCCAGCATCTTCCCTTGCGACTCGCCGCGAACCAACCGAGACGCCAGGACGCTCATCGGCAGAATCAAAAACGTGAGATAATGATCCCACGAGATCGGCGAAAGCAATGGCATCAACGTCATGGCGATAGCAAATTCCAAATCGATGTCAGCATTGACGAAAGCTGGTTTTCGCAGCATCCAGGCAAAACAGACGATGAACACCAAGGCACAGGCGAGCCAAATCGCGCGCGCGATGGATAGTCCGCTTCCCAGATCACGTGAGCCCCTCGCTAACGTCGCCAGGAGGGAGATATTTCCCGAATACGCGGCATATTCCGCCGCCACCTCTTGGCTGGTCTTCCAGTAATCGATGTGGTCTTGCCAACTCGTGGCCAGCAATCCGAACAGACCGATCGCGATGATCGTCAAGATCGCCGAACCAAAGGAACGTCGGTGCCGCATCAAAAAAACCAGCAGAATTAACCCGGGAATTAGTTTCAGGGAGACCGCAATCCCCGTGGCCAACCCCGCCCACCCAGGTCTGCGGTGTCGCAGCAGATACCAACTGATGGTGAGCAAGCAGCCAAGCAAGAGGCCCGATTGTTCGGAGCGCAACACGGTGAGCACGGGATCCCAACCGCATAAGGCGAGCGTGACCAGAGCAAAAGTCGAACCCGCCATTTCGGGGAACAACTCGTGCCGAATCAACAACAAGGTAGTGAGCATCGCCGCGATCGCGATCATCACAAAGGCGATCTGTGTTCCCACGATGCTAAACACCTTCACGAACGGTGCCGTGAACAACGTCATGAACGGCGGATGAGCTTGAACCCAGTGGGAACTCAGCGAATCATGGATGTGCTCCTGTTCGCGCCGCCGAAGATCTGGCCAACGTACCAGAAGTGAATGTCGTTGGCCTTCTTCTTTCAGCGCCGCGTTGATCCGTTTCGTCATGTCGGCCGGATAAAGAGGCCGACCCGCGAGATATTCCTGAGCGGAGACGACATCTTGAAGAATGTCACGAGGAACGGTGTAGGCTCGATAGAGAGCGAGACAAACATTCCCAAGTGTCCCGACTGCCAGGAGCGTTGCGAGGAGAATGGTGCAACCACGCCCGAGTTTCCGCCGCGAACTCATGAGACTCACCAGTCCGAGCGCGAGGGCGAACCAGAACGTGGCGTTAATCGCACCGCTATCGAGAAGGAAATGGATCATTTTTGTCATGGCGAACCGGCTCGCGTGAGCGGCCAGAGGAATCATCTAAAACATAATCACGAAATCACCAACGTGTGAAAACATGAAATAGCAGGAAAAGAAGGGGCTCAAGCAAATGGCGAGAAGGTACGACTTGTGCATCGTTCATTGTTTTTTTTCGTGTTTTCACTCTTTCATGATTTCGTGACAGGCATTTCTCTTCGATTTGTCTTTCGTTCACGCCAGCTTGACCGGCAACCGCCGCCGTACCGCAATCGCTTCTGCGTGTTGCCCCATTGGCACCAAATTGAAATCCTTCGCAAGCAGATCCAGGATCTCCCCCACCAAAGCCACCTTCCCCGCACTCGGCGTCTTCATCGCGGGAAAAAAATCAAGACGTTGTGTGTCGTCGCTTCCCATAAAATCGAGCGGATGCAAAAGCAGGGAAATTTCCGTGCCTGTCCAACGGCACAGACGCAACACCCAGCGGAAGTAGAAGAGTGCCAGCCGACGACTGTAGCATGCGAGATAGAGGAGATAGCTCACGTGGATGGGAATTTTGAATAATGGCATCGTCGTCACCGGGATTTCCAGGACCGAGCCTTCGTCGGTCTTCCAGGTGTACGGCGAGATCGGCTTGAGGCCTTCCGAAAGCTTGCCGAACAGCCGCTTACGTTGTCGGCGTTCCGCGGCGGTCAAACCCTTGGCGGTGGCGAAGTAGTAAGCCCGGGCCAGCGGGCCGAGAAACGTTGGAAAGGTTGAGGCATCGTACTGGTAGCCACGGCGGGCGAGTACACGCAATACTGTTGGAGATAGACTAAATCCCGGCCCGCGAAAACCCGTGGGGCGTGTACCAGTGGCCTGTTCGATGCTATCTTCAGTCCGGGCTAGTTCGTCCTCGATCGCCTGTTCGGAATAGAGATGCAGCCACGGTTCGTGATCGAATGAGTGGCTGCCGACTTCATGGCCCGCGTCGGTGATTTGCCGCAGCACGGGGTGATGCCGTTCTTGCGACGCGTCACGGCCGACGATGAAAAACGTAATCTTGAGATCGCGTTCCTTCAAAACACTCAGCACCCGCGGCACGACAATATCGAGGTACGATGGATACTCGTTCCAACCCGCGTTGCCGTGAGTCTTGAGATACGACCAAAGGTTATCGAGATCGAGCGACAGGCTCGCCAATTTACGGCTCACGACTTGGCCCCCACGGAAGCGAGGATGGTCGCCAGCGACGTCTCCGCGAGGTGCAGCGTCTCGTTCACGTTTAGCGTCCCGTTGACGATGTGCGACGAGTTGACCAGAAACACGCCCGGCACCGACGTCACGATCGGCGGCACCTGCTTGGAATACTGGAGCGTCGTGACCGCGAAGACGTTGCGCACCCGCGAAATCTGGAACGCGAGCAGATCGTCCGCGTGCAGGTTCGGATACATCTTGTGCAAAGCCGCGAGGAAGCGATGGCGGATGGCCTCGTCGCTCTCTTCAAAAATTGGATCGTCTGGGGCGACATACTTCGGCAGATAGACCAGATGCTTGCCGCCCAGTTCGCTGGGATCGATCAATGCGGTCATCTCAATGACGGCCGTGAATGGGGCTGGATCGGTGATGTTCGTGACATAGTAGTGTGCCAACGGTTTCTTGAGAAGCAGCGAGGCGCACACGATCCCTTGATAGGTCAC
>JAIOQJ010000017.1 GCA_021413475.1 Planctomycetota bacterium
CGTCGGCAACGATCGCTCCTTTGGCCGCTCCGCAAGGAACCATTCGAATCGCCGATTTGCTTCCATGAGCACTCTCCTCACGGAAACAACCCACGCGTCGCCTTTTCGTTCGCCACCTTCTGCACGCCCAGTGTCAACGCCGCAAGTCGCATCGGCAGGTTCTTCTGCAGCGATAGAGCCCGCACCTTGTGGTAAGATTTCCGCATCAATTCCTTCAACTTCTCGTTGACCTGGCTCTCATCCCAGAAGAACTGGGCCATGTCCTGCACCCACTCGAAATACGAAACCGTGACGCCCCCCGCGTTGCAGAGAACATCCGGGATTACGAAGATCTTGTTCTCTTGAAGGATGAGATCCGCTTCGGGCGTGGTCGGACCGTTGGCCCCTTCCGCGATCAGTTTACAACGGACTTTGCCCGCATTCTCCGCGGTGATGACCCGCTCCATCGCACAAGGAGCGAGGATCGTGCAGGGGGTTGAAAGCAGTTGCTCATTCGAGATCGCCTCGGCTTCTTTGAAGCCCTTGACGGTCCGTGTGGTCTGCACGTGCTTTGCCAGGGCGACGATGTCGATTCCCTTTTTGTTGAGAATCGCGCCATCGCGATCGCCGATGGCAATGATCTTCACGCCGTGTTGGACAAGCTCCTGGCAGACGACCGAACCGACGTTGCCGAAGCCCTGGACGACGGCAGTCGATTCTTCGGGGCGAATGTTCATTTCATGGAGAGCATCCATGATGCAATAAACGACACCGCGGCCCGTCGCTTCGCGCCGGCCGACGCAACCGCCGATCTCCACCGGCTTACCCGTCACGATCTCCGGGCAGGCGTAGCCGACTTTCATGCTGTAGGTGTCCATGATCCAGGCCATCGTCTGCTCGTCGGTGCCGAGATCGGGAGCCATCACATCGACGCGCGGGCCGATGATGGGCAGAACTTCCTCGGTGTAACGGCGAGTCAGGCGTTCCAATTCCCCTCGGCTCATCCGGGTCGGGTCGCAGGCGATGCCACCCTTCGCACCCGAGAACGGCAGGTTCATGATGCCGCACTTCCACGACATCCACATCGAAAGGGCTGCCACCTCGCCGAGATCAACGGACGGGGCGTAACGCAAACCGCCCTTGGATGCCCCGCTGGTCAGCGAATGCTGGACGCGATAACCAGCGAAACAACGCGTCTCTCCGTTGTCCATCCGGATGGGGATACTCACCACCAACGAGCGTTTGGGCACGCTAAGCCGCTCGATGATGCCGGGATCGCAATCCATAACGCCGGCAACGGTCTGCAATTGTTTGCAAGCCATCTGATAGACGGGGGATGTTGAAAAAATCGGAACGGGCGGTTGGGCGAACGTTTTCGCCGGTACGGCGACAGACATGAGAACCTCCTTGGCGTTGCGTGGGAGAGGGTGCGCCTGATGTTTCATTATACGCCAGGGCAACCCGAATCGACGAGCGGAGCGATGCGAATAACGGTTCGATCCGAGCCGGAAGCGTCAGCGACGGAAAATCCATCCGTGGCTGACGCTTCCGGCTCGGTTGGGAATTCAATCGATATAATGACGGTTCCTCGAAGCTTCGCGAATGCGATTTCTTCGTAGGACGGCCATCCTAGGCCGTCCCTCTTTGGCATGGACGTCCTACGAAAGTCATTACCATGAGAAGCCGTTTTAAATGAGCAACCTGATCATCGGCTGCGGCTATCTGGGCCGGCGCGTCGCCAAGGCTTGGCTTGCTCAGGGCAAACGGGTTCAGGCCCTGACTCGCGGGAACGGCGAGGAATTGCGGGCTCTCGGCATCGAGCCGCTGCAAGGCGATATACTTGGCGCTTTGCCTGACTTTCCGCAGGCCGAGACGGTGCTTTACGCGGTGGGAATGGACCGTTCATCGGGCCGTTCGTTTCGCGAGGTCTACATCAATGGGCTGCGGAACGTACTCGACGTTTTGCCGACACCGACCCGGCTTATCCATGTGAGCAGTACCAGCGTCTACGGGCAAACGAACGGTGAAGAAGTCGATGAACATTCGCCCACTGAGCCGGTCGAGGAAAATGGCCAGATCGTGCTTGAAGCGGAACGGCTGCTGCGTTCGCGGATCCCCGACGCGATGATACTGCGTTTTGCTGGAATCTACGGCCCTGACCGGGTCATCCGCCGCGCCGCGATCGAAAAGGGCGAACCTCTCAAAGGCGACGCGGATAAATGGCTGAATCTGATTCACGTCGAAGATGGCGTCCGGGCCGTGCTCGCCGCCGAAGAGCGAGGCCGATCGGGCGAAACCTATCTTGTCGCCGACGATCAACCAGTTCGCCGTCGGGATTTTTACTCGTTCCTGGCCACCTTGCTGGGTGCCCCGCCCGCTCAGTTCGAACCGCTCGGTCCGGGACAAACGGCATTGCCACACGAAAGCGGGAACCGACGCACAAGAAACTGGAAATTGCGCGAGGAACTGGAAGTGGCTTTGGTCTACCCCCAGTATCAAGAAGGGTTACGGGCGGCACTTGAACCAATGCAATAGATGAGAGGCGGTGTTGCTTCGTCGTGAATTCCAGAAGAATTTGCGGAATTGGCCCGCTGTCCGCTTGCAATCAACGAAGAGGGTGGCTAGAACAGTTCCAACTTTTCGTTGCTTACTTTCGAATAGCGGAAATCTGTGTTCCGCGCGGCGGCAAAGGTTGAAACTTCCCTTCACGAGACTTGGTTGACAAGGAGCCATTTCGATGGGCGATTTTATCGGCTCGACCAAATTTTTTGTCATCATGAGCGTGTTGCTTGTCGCTCTAGTCGGCTTGCTTATTTACATGCGCACGCGCCCGAAAGATGATGAGTGATCGCAAGCGACCACTCGCGTGAGCGGACCGGCTCCGCTCACGCGTTTTTGTCAATCTTTGGAGCTTTTAAGCTTTGATTGTGCTCGGTTCCAATCACCGACAGATACCTCAACCAGAACGTTTTTTCTTTCTCGCCAGACCTGCAATTTCACTTTCTGTCCCGCCGGTAAAGCGCTGATTAAATTGATCAGATGGTTCTCATTCCGGATGGAAATGCCATCCACTTGCAGGACCACGTCGTTATTCCGCAGGCCCGCGATGGCCGCCGGGCTTTCGGGATAAACCGACTCCACGAGCGCGCCTTGAACGCGATCCATCCCCAATTTTAGAGCGTCCGCGGGCTCCATGGTCTGCGAAAGATGGACGCCGAGATAACCGCGCGTGACCGCACCGGTTTCGATCAGCTGCTTGACAATTCGCTTCACCAAATTGATGGGGATACTGAAGGCAACTCCGCTGTTGCTGCCACTATGCGAGGCAATTGCCGTGTTGATTCCGATCACTTCACCATCGAGATTGACGAGCGGTCCGCCACTGGAGCCGGGATTGATGGCGGCGTCTGTTTGCAAGAAGTCCTTGATCCGAATTGTGCTGCCAAGGCTGACCTGGCCGCGTTCCCGGGCACTGATGATTCCCTGCGTCACGGTCTGGTTCAAGCCGAAAGGAGAGCCGAACGCGAGTACCCACTGGCCAACGCGAGCCCGTTCGCTGTCGCCCACAGGGGCAGCCGGCAAGTTTTCGACGTCGATCCGTAGTGCCGCGATATCTGATTCGGGATCAGCCCACACCTGGCTAGGATGATAAAGCCGATTGTCGGCCAGGTGGACGGTGATCTGGTCCGCTTTGGCGGAACTGATGACGTGGTTGTTGGTGATGACAATCGCTCCACGAACCCCTTCGAAACGCACAATCACGCCAGAACCAGATTCCTCAACCGGTTTGCCGCTGCTACGACCGTTGGGAGTCGTGGCCGGAGGCTTGATCGCTTCGATCGAGACGACCGAAGCAGAGATTTTCTGGATTACTTGCTCAAATCGGTCGACCGTGCCGCCCGAGGCCGTTACGACGGCAGCCGGCGGAGGTGGAGGCGGGGCGTTCTTCGTATCCGCACCAACAAGGGAAGAATTCTGGAGGAACAAGGTTCCGGTAATTCCGCCCGCAAAGGCGCAAAAACCGAGAAAGAGGTAGGTCAAGGTTCGCTTCATGGTTGGATCGTGCTCCCTGGTGCAATCGCGCCGAAGTTGACAGTCGTCACATCTAATTTAATCTGGATGGCTCGATATCACGTGAGCAAAAGTGACCAGGATTTTTGAGAATTGTAAAAAAGTGCCGTCATAGAAAGCACAAAGCCCGCCGCCGGAACACCGACGACGGGACTTTGGCATAAGACGGAAGATGAAAAGAAGCGGAAGGCTCCCGTTCATCGTTATTCATGAAGCCTTCATCACTTTGAGAAGTCCATTTCGAGTTCGGACAAATTTACAACACGATCATCCATTCCGGAATCACCGTCGGAAACTTTATTCCAGTCAGCGGAACCACGCGCTTGTAGCCAGTTCGCATCGTGCTCCATCTCTCGCTGACACTTGATGCAGAGCGTGCTATACGGCAAAGCATTCAAGCGAGCGACCGGAATCTTGCAACTGCAGATCTCGCAGAGACCGTATACGCCTGTTTTCAAGCGTTTAACAGCTCGTTCAATCTGCTGCAATTCGCGTGATTCCAGTTCGGCCAACTGGGAAGCAAGCTCCTCGCCACTGCTATCGAAGGCCGCATCGGCACTATCGCCAGCAGTCGAATTTTGCTTCGTGTGACCAAGATCGGCTAATTCCATGCCAAGCCGTTTTCGCAATTCCGTGCGACGTGAACTCAACGTTTGGTGCAGTTTCAGGAGTGCGTCTCGTCGTGCCATGGTCCACCACCTTTCTTTAACCTGATTACGAATCGGTCGAATCGAAGGATGCTCATCAGGCTTCGAAACAATTGATCCGGTCTTTCGGTTCGCCTCGTCAATCGTTTCCTTGAGATAATCTGTGCTTCCGCAAGCAATATAGGTGCCAAAAATCAGCGTTTCCAAAAAATCATCCCTGAATTCCCATTTTTCTCATCCATGAGAAGATTTTGAGCCTTTTGTTTCCGTCATCAGCGAACTTGGCCAGTCCTCATATACTCTCATCACTTTCCAGACGCTCAAACGGACATCCTCACTGATGAATTTCGGATAATCTCGTGTTGCGATTTGGCACATTCTTGGAATTAGATGCACGGGACCCGGAAAAAGGTTCAGCAATATCATGAACTGGAAGGCGTTTTGCAGCAAGAAGTTCCGGAAGTTCTTGGCGAAAATGAGCAAAGAAACGGGTGGAATATGGAACGGTCGTGCCGGTTTTGACGGTAACTTTATGCGGTCAGGGTCGAAGTTGCGGCTCGACATCAAGAATTTGAAGAACCCGCGGCTCCTCGCCCGGGAAGCAAAGAAACTCAATTCTTTTATTCAAATCATCGTAGATCCATTGCTCAATGTGACGCCGAAACAAAATCATGCGGGCGATTCGGTTCGGGTTGCCAACAATTTTAGCAACCTCGTCGGCCGTCATCTCTTTCTTCACTTCGCCGACCCGCTCGAGGCCGGGACGATCGACGCCAGCGCTGGCATCTCCAGAAAAGGCAGCCGAGCCGAGAAGTGCAGCGAATAGCACACGATGAAACATTGATTCTCGCGTCAAAGAGATCAAGGATTCGCCATCCCGGTTAGTATACCCGAAAGGTCGGCCTGCGGTGCAAGGTACCAAAGGCGTGGTGCCGTCGCGTTCGCCAACCGTCCTGGTTCGAACCCCGAGCTGCGCATCTGCATTCCCAATAATGAGCGAATCAGCGACGGGGGCTTTTCATAGGCCACCACTTTATACTTGGAGAGTTTCTCCGAGGCAGCCACCGCCGCCACAGCGGCCTCGAGGGTGCCGATCTCGTCGATCAAACCATACCGCAATGCCTCGGTTGCCGTGAAGGTGCCGCCGTCGGCTCGACGGCGAACGTATTCAACCATTTGCGGTTGACCCATCCAGTCTTTGGCGATGTCGCCTTTATCGTTGCGGACGGCTATCTGCTCCCTGATGAGCACATCATCGCGCAGCATCACTTTCGTCAGCGCCGGCCGGCCTCCAACTACGATTCCCAGAAAATGATCGTAGGACGAATCGACCATTTCTTGCCACGGCTGTCGTTCCTGCGGTGTCAGCTCATGAAACGGAGATCCGCTGGCCTTGATGCCGCCCGCCTTGATTAATTCAAAATGGACACCGTGTTGGTTGATGAACTTCGCCACGTTCGGCAGTGATGCGTAAACGCCGATCGATCCGGTGATGGTCGTCTGTTCCGCGAAGATTCGCTCGGCAGGCATGGCGATGTAATAACCGCCCGAGGCCGCGATCGCTCCCATTGAAACGACTAGTTTCTTCGGCTTGCTTTCCGGATATTTAAGGAGCTTGCCGTCCCGAAGTTGGGTAAGCGCCCGGTGAATCTCCTCGCTGGCCGTGATGGTGCCGCCCGGACTATCGATGCGAACGACGATTGCTTTCACCCGCTTGTCGTTGGCAGCCTGTTCGATTTGTTGAAGATAATGGCGGGTTACTCCCTCCATCAGCACACCATCAATCCGAATGACGGCAATCTTGTCCTTGATGTCGTCGTCGCCCCATAGGCGTGTTTCGGGAAGCTCTTCGGAATCACTCGATTTGAAGACGCTGATAATGATGCAGAAGGCGATGTTGAGAAGGAACGAGCCGATGACCAGCAAATATTTTGCGACGCGCAGGCAACCGCCGCGTTGGGATGGCGAGTTGGCAAAAGTGTTCGAATCGTTCATGCGAGTGCTCATCGAAAGTAACGGTGAGAGTCGAGACCATCATCATATGAGGGATGGGCTCATCGTCGTTCCATCCCTTTGTCGTCGGACTTCAGGTCATGCACGTCATAAAATACCGTCATGCAGGATTTTCACGAGCAAAAACGGGCAGCGATCATCGGAGCTTTACGCCGTCACATCGCCGGGGAAGTGCGTTTCGACCCCACGTCTTGCCGGCTTTACAGCACGGACGCGAGCATCTACCAGATTGCACCACTCGGCGTCGTCATCCCCAAAACGCCCGACGACTTGACCGCGATCGTCCAGATTGCCGCCGAGACCGAGACACCCTTGGTCCCGCGCGGCGGCGGCACCAGCCTTTCCGGTCAATCGATTGGGCCGGGCATCGTCGTCGATTGCTCGAAATACCTCAACAACATCGGGCCGATCGACGTTTCCGCCCGGAAAGTCACCGTTCAACCTGGCGTGGTCCTCGATCAATTCAACCGGGCCCTCGCCGTGCATGGCTTGCAGTTCGGGCCGGATGTCTCGACCGCCAGCCGGGCGACCCTGGGCGGTATGATCGGCAACAACTCCGCCGGCTCGCGCTCCATAGTCTACGGCAAGACCATCGACCATGTGCTCTCGATCAAGTCGATCCTGGCCGACGGCAGCACCGCGACCTTCGGCTCTTGCACTCCGACAGAATGGAAACGCAAGGCCGAGCGCTCGACGCTCGAAGGCCGGATTCACCGCGATAGCCAGCGCATCACCGAGCAAAACGACGCGGAAATCGTGAAGCGATTTCCCCACATTCTTCGCCGCGTGAGCGGCTACAACCTGCTCGACTTTCTGGAAACCGGCCTGCGAAAACCGGACACGGGACAAAGTCTGGTTCCCCTGCTCGTCGGCAGCGAAGGAACCCTCGCGGTCATTGCCGAGGCCGAGGTAAATCTGGTTCAACGACCGAAATCGCGCGGCCTGCTCGTGCCGCATTTCGATTCGCTGGCGGCAGCGCTCGATGTACTCGACCTCTGCCTCACCTTGAATCCGTCCGCCGTCGAACTGATGGATACGATGCTCATCGACCTGGCCCGCACGCAGCGGTCGCTCAAGGGTGTCATGGCCGCCATTCACGGTCGCCCCGCGGCACTGCTCATGGTCGAGTTCAGCGGCGACTCTGCGGCCGAGGTGTCGGCCCGCGTTCACGATCTCGAACGTCGGCTGCAAGGTAAACCGGGGATCACCGCGTTGGTTCCTGCCCTGGAACCATCCCTGCGCGATCCGCTCTGGAACATGCGCCGCGCAGCCGTGCCGTTGCTGCTCGGCATCCCCGGAGAACGCAAGCCGGTCGCCTTCGTCGAAGATTGCGCGGTCAATCCCGCGCGTCTGCCCGAATTTGCCCGGCTTTTCCGCGAGATTCTTCGTGCCCACGGCACCGACGGAGCATTCTACGGCCACGCCAGCGTCGGCTGCCTTCACATCCGTCCGCTTCTGAATTTGAAGGACGTGCAGGATGTCCGCCGGATGCGGGCTATCTCGGAAGACGTGACCGACCTCGTGCTCGAATTCGGCGGCTCGCTCAGCGGCGAGCATGGCGACGGCCTCGCTCGCGGCGAGTGGAACAAGAAGATGTTCGGCCCAACGGTCTACGAAGCCTTCCGCCAGATTAAACGGCTTTTCGATCCGCGTAATTTGCTGAACCCCGGCAAAGTAGTCGATTCGCCGGCGATGACGGAAAACCTCCGTTACGGGCCAGGCTACGATCCGCAACCGGTCGCAACGGTGCTCGATTACAGCAATCAGGAGGGTTTCTTTCATTCGATTGAACTCTGCAACGGTTCCGGTGTTTGCCGCAAGACGCAAGGCGGCGCGATGTGCCCATCGTTTCGCGCGACCCGCGACGAGCGCGACAGCACGCGCGGCCGGGCCAACGCATTGCGGATGACCCTGTCGCCATCTGGCGACGAAAATCGCGAACCACTGGCCGAGCGTTGGTTGATGGAGGTCATGGATCTGTGCCTTTCCTGTAAAGCGTGCAAGGCGGAGTGCCCAAGCAATGTCGATGTCGCCAAGCTCACGGCCGAGTTTCAGCATGCGTACTACCAG
>JAIOQJ010000584.1 GCA_021413475.1 Planctomycetota bacterium
GGGGGATGATACGAATTAAGGCGAAATGGCGAGAAGGCTCCCGTAAAGGGCCGGAGTAGTTTTTGCTCCTCCGGCCCTTTACGGGAGCCGACTCGCCAAGTTTGGGTTGTCAATTATTCGGATCCTGAGTGTCAGGTCCGACGCCCGTCTGGCGTTCCTGTTCCTCGCGGTTGATGATGATGCGGGGCGTCACCATCATCATGAGGCTTTGGGCCTCACGGCCGTAGCCGACGTTGCGGAACAAGCGGTTGATGTACGGAATCTTGCTCAGCACCGGAGGCCCGAACTCGTTGCGGCCTTCGGAGAGCGTCTTCAAGCCGCCGAGCAGCACGGTGCCGCCGTCCGGAACCACCACCGTCGTTTGCACGTTGATGGAGGCGAAGGTCGGCTGCTGGATGTACTGCGTGAACGGGATCGGCTGCCCCTGGGAACCACCCTCGAAGACCGGCGTCACGATCGTGGTGATCGGGAACAACGGCACCGTGGCGGAGGCCAGGTTCGTCATCTGCTGTTGGATGTTCAACCGGACGAACCGGCGATCGCCCGAAACAACGGGCTGCATGAACATCTGCACGCCCAGCGGGAACGGCTGGTTCTGCGGCGTGAAGACCAACTGGCCGTTCACCGACGTCACCGTGATTCCCGTCAAGAAGAACTGCTGATCGTTGATCGAGATCGTGGCCGATTGGCCGTTGAACATCGTCAACTTCGGCGCCTGCATGACGTTGGTTCGGCGATCCCCCTGAGCGGCTTCCAGGAACATTTGCACCTGAATATCGCTGAGGAAGGCGAGACCGAGCGAGAGACCGCCATCGGCTCCGAGGGCGTTCGGGAAGTTGCCGAACGGCGGAATCGAAGGCCCGAAGCTCGTGGCCCGGATCGGGATGTCGAGATCGGGAGTCGGGATGCCCGGGGCTTGCAAGCCGAGGATCTTCCCCTTGATGTTATTGTCGTTCACATACGGAGCGGGACTGAAGATACCCGTCGTGAGTTGCGGTTCGGCACCGCGGGTGTTCGTCTTGATGTTCATCGAGAAGTCGAGGCCGATGCGCTCGTAGAACGTTTCCGCGAGCGTGATCATGCGGACTTCGATGGCGATTTCGAGATCCTGCAAGGCGCGAAGAGCTTCGAGCAAGCGAATCACTTCCTCGACAACGTCCGGCGTCTGGTTGATAACCAACGCCATGCCGAGCGGGTAGTATTCGATGCGGCCCGTGCCGCCCATCGCTTCCCAGCTATCGGGCTGAACCGAGTTCGTGATCAGGCGGATTAGCGATTCCTCGATCGTCCCCGTCGACCAATTTTTCGTCACACCCGTACCGGAGGGCGTGTTGGTCAACGTGCCACCCGTCCGCGGCGGATTCGTCAACGACGGCGTGCCAGTCGCGGTGCCCGTATTCTGATTGAGGCCCAATGTAGGCGTGAACGGCGTTGTCGCCCCTCCCGGCAGTTGGGGACGTCCCATGGCGACGGTGTTCGCCAGGGCGTTATCGAGGCTCGACACGGCCGAGGGTACATAATTCTGCACCGGGATGACTAGATCGGCGACCGGCATGATCCGCTGCACCTGCTCGCCGCGTGCTCCCTTCGGCGTCGTGATTTTGACGACGCCCTTGGTGACCACATAGCGAAGGTTCGCCTTCGACAGCATCAGTTCAAGTGCCGATTTCAGGATCAGGTTATCGTAGGTCGCCGTGATCGGCGTATTCGATTCGATCCGATCGACGTTCAAGGCCTTCGTATCGAGATCGAAGTTCAGGCCCGTCGAGATTCTGAGGTAGGCGATCACCTCCTCGAGCGGCGTATTGTTGAACTTGAAACTAGTCGTCTGGCTATTCAACTTCGATTCGATCTGGCGATCTTCCGTCGTCTTCGCCCTCATCATGCTGATACCGCCCGATGTGTCGGTGCGATTCTTGTAACGATTGAACGCATCCTTGTCGTATTTGACAGGATCCGCCAGGCTCGGCGTGGTGCCGAGTTTCATCGCGTCATCGATGACGCTGTAGGTGGTTTCCTCGTTGCTTTCTCGGCTATCCTTCCAATTCTTCGAGCGATACATCGTTCGAGAAAGAGTCATCGCCGACTGAGTCACCGGATCTTCGGGGTCGAGTTCGCGGGCCTGGAGCGCGACCTTGCCGGCTTCCTGGTACTTGCCTTCTTGCGTCAGACGGCTGAAGTCCTTCATCAAGCGAGCAACCTCTTGTTGCTTGTGCGACTTGTGCAGGGCTTCCTGGGTCATGCCATTGCGGAAATCCTTCAGGCCCTTGGCTTCCTTGGTCAAAAAGTCCTGCTGATGCTTGAGAACCTTCAAGCGATCAATGCGATTCTCGATCGGGCGAACGAGCATCGTGACCTTGGCAGGATCGATGTTCGACGATTTGACGCGATTGATAAAGCCGTTGAGATCCTGCATGGCGAGATCGGTCTCGCCCTTACCGAAGCGAGCCGTGGCGGACGCTTCCAGTTGCAGCCCCTCGGAACGAAGCTTCTGGAACTGGAGTTCCATCAGCGTCTCTTGCTGCTTCAGCAAGCTGTCGGCACCGGTCTTCTCTTCGAGCATGGGCGGTTGCTGGACGGGAGTCTTCTTGGGGCCAGGCGTTTGCGCAATGTCATTCGACTTGTCGCCTTTGGCCACTTGGATGTTGTTATTCGTCTTCTCATTCTTGGTTGCCACGACCTCGTTCGGCTTGTCGCCCTTGGCCGGCAGAAGCTCGTTCGGCTTCTCGACCAAATTGCGGGCATCGGCGACCATCTGGAACAATTGCGCCTTTTTGCCTGCGGGCAATAGCGTCGGATCGATCAGCCGGAAGATACCCAGGGCCAGTTCGTGGTTCCGATTATGGAACGCATCGACGCCGCGTTCGTAGGAAACGAGCGCGGACTTCTTCTTCAGGGTCAGTTCCTCGGCATCGATGGTCCGCAACAGTTCCAGGGCTTCGTCCTTGTACTCGAACGGACCATTGAGCACCTGGTTCGCGATCTGGCGGGCGGTGGCGAGTTCGTTCGCGCGGAATTCCACATGTGCTTGCTTGAGAAGCTCATAGCCTTGGTTGACGGCTGGCTTCACAATCGGCGGATCCATGGGCGGGCTGACAAGTTGTACCGGCGGCTGGTCCGAGATCGTCGCTTTGCCGACCATTGGCTCCATCGGCTCGACGGGCGGTTTCACTTTCTGCTCGTACGGTTCCATTGGCAGAATCAGTTTCGTGGCCACCGAGTCCATCGGCTTTTCAACCGGCAAGATCGGCTTGGCAACGATCGGATCTTTCGGAGGCAACACGACCGCTTCCGGAATTTCAGCCGGCGGCTTCATCGGCATGGGGGTAATTTTCGCGGCCATGAGTTGGCCGCTGATGACGCGAAGGAACGCGCGATGCTCGCCGATGTTCCAACGATCGAGGCCGAGCCCCGTGGCAATCGCCTCCGCTTCGAAAAGCTGCTTGTCGGCGATGGCGACGTCGGCTTCCGTCTTCTTCATCATCGAATCTTGAGCGTCGCGGCACAGCTTGTTGATGTGGCTGTGCGCCGCGGCCATCAACAATTGCAGGGCGACTTCCGGCGAATCCTCTTCGAGCCCGAATTCGGCATTCTGCCGATTGGCTTCCATCAGGGCCTGACGGGCTTCAACGAATTTGCCGCCCTTCTGCAAGGCGAGTGCTCGTTGCAGCAGTTCGACGGCTTTCACTTTTTTCGGATCGATTGCCGGGAGGCTAGGCGGATCCACCATGTTTTTCTGAGTGATGTCTTCCTTCGGCAACGGCTCCGGGAACATTGGGACGATGTCATCCATCGGCTTCGTGATGATGCTCGGCGGCGAATCTTTCTTTACAACTTGTGGTTCGTCCTTGTTTTCCCATTGAGGCAGGGCCGGGTTTGCGACGTTTTTCGAGACAATGGTGCCCGAGGGAAACTCATCCACTGGCGGAGCGCCAATCGGGCGCAAATTGGGATCGATCCGGGTTTCCTGGATCGGATCAGGCATGGGAGTTCCGATAACCGGACCGACGAGAGGTTCCCGCTCTTTCGGCATGGGCCGCGGAGTGTAGCTGCTAATCGGATCCTTGGGCACCGGTTTCGTATTGGGATTGAACGCCGTGTTATTACCCACATTCTCGGGCTTGCCGAGATTCGGATCGACGGGCGGCTTTTTGTTGCCATTCAGGGCCGCCTGCAGATCGCGTGGATCCACGGGACGAACGTATGGATTGTAAACCGGATCGCTGACCGAACCCAGGGGACGCAGGGCCGTTCCACCCTGGGCAACTTTACGTTGTACTTCCGGGCTGATCCGCGCGCGAGCGGCGTCGATGTCCTTCAGAAGGGATTGCGGCGTGTCGCCAAAATCCCACATGTTGTAGGGGCCGTGAGCCTGCGCCGCCTTCTGGCAGGCCGCTCGCGCTTGTTCGAGATTGATGGCCCGTTCTTCCTCGTTGCTGGCACGCTTGCTGTAGAGTGCCCGAGCCTGGGCCAGGAGTCGATTGGCGTCGGCCTTGTCGGACTTGCCGCGGAACTTCTGGAGATCCTTGAAGATCGACGAGGGGGTGTCCTCGAACAAGCTCCAGCTCATATTCCGGCTATTGGCTTCGGCCTGCCGTGCCAAATCCTGGGCGGCATCGTAGCGTTTGTTATTCAATGCTTCACGGGCACGCTTGACGAGGATCCGTGGATCTTCCTTGGTCGGCTTGATCGTCGCGGGTTCGCTCGGACGGTTCGCGCCTTGCCGTTGAATTTCCGCGAGCAGCACTTCCGGCGAATCTTCGCCGTACGAGCGCGGGAGATTCAGGCTAAGCACAGTCTCGGCCAGTTCCTTGGCCGTGGCGTAATCGCGTTTGTCGAAGGCGACGCGAGCACGCTCCATGAGCCGTTTGGCCGCTTCGGCTTTGTTCGGTTCCGCAACATAACCCGGCCGTTCTTGAGCCCGGCTGGTGCCCAGCAGATGCAGCATTTCAGCGCCAACGGCCGTGAGGCCCGGCAAAAGCACGAGACTCGCCGCGAGTCGTTTCCAACCCTTGATAGTCGTCTGGAACATTCCCGGACTCCTTTCCCCGACCATGCTGCACTTCCTTCGTAATCGCTCGGCCATCCCCCGAGTCACCCACTCGAAGCAAACTTCCAGACGGCCAGTTGGCCGACGGTCGGTCCGGTTCGAGAACGGGGGTGACAGATAGAAAGCGGGCGGACCTTAACGCCGACGGTTGAACCAATCAAGGGGAAAAAAGTCGAAAGGAATCGGAATTATTTAAGTTTCATCAAGCGATGTAGATCCTCCACCCCGTGGCCTTGGCATCCTGCCTGAATTCGCGCGAAGTAGGTAAGGCTTTCCAGGCTGAAAGGTGGCGGCGGCGTCAAGCTGGAAGGGTGCGTCAAATGGTTTTGGTCAATTTTCGCCACTCTGGTGCCAATGCGATGATTAGGGTTATCGCGAGCGAATTTCCGATTTGTTGCAGCATCTTCGCACACCCAGGTGCAATGAAATGGCCGTTTTTGCAACGCATTCCGGCCGTTTTGCAACGAAAAACTAGCGATTTGCAACGCATTTCGGCCGTTTTGCGACGAAAAAGTAGCGTTTTACAACGCATTCCGGCCGTTTTGCGATGAAA
The DNA here is from genome assembly GCA_021413475.1 of Planctomycetota bacterium. GTDB lineage: Bacteria > Planctomycetota > Planctomycetia > Gemmatales > Gemmataceae > JAIOQJ01. Next base: position 5,604 of record JAIOQJ010000584.1, read on the forward strand.
AAGTAGCACCAGGCCCATTTGCCTGAAAGGCTGACGAAACATTTTCAGCTGAAAAATTAACATGGCGGATATAGCGAATTTGACGAAGTTTCCGTCAATTCCGTTGCCTTAACCGAATCTTCATGTGACAATTAAAATTGGCCTGTTTTTGTACTCGTTTCCACGCCTCTCTCCATTTTCAATTGCCGCAATAATTTCAACCGCTTGCGCTTCGCGTATGGATGCCGCGTTCGCAGACTGTTCAAAAGGAACTTTCAGTGAACTTTAGACGTCGCTTGATCGTTTCGTGGATTAGCATCATGGCGTTCGTGTGCGCCTTCGGTCAGAAAACCCATGCGACGAATTACGTTTGGGATGCCGATGGTGCGGGAGCGGGACAGGGTGGGACCGGAGATTGGAACACGTCATCCGCCTTATGGTTTACATCCATCTATACGACCTGGCCGACGATTGCCGGTGACAACGACGCTATTCTTGCTGGTACGGCCGGTACCCTCACGTTGACAACAACGATTTTCGTCAACGACATCACCGTCGCGCCCACGATCAACTCGGTCTACGTCATTACGGGTGCGACGCAGGTGCTCAATCTTAGCGGTCCGACTCAATCCGTGATCGATGTGGCAAGTACAAAAACCTTGAACGCCTTCGCGATCGTGTCGGGTTATAATGGCTTCACCAAGACGAGTTCCGGGAACCTCACTTTCGATAATGGCCTAAGCAATCTGGTAGGCAATATCACGCTGTCCGCGAACAGTGGGACGACGCAGATAGGTACGAGCGCCAACCCCGCGTCTTCCAATCAGTTCCTTCGATCAAATGCCGTGAGCGTAGATAGCGGATCCACTTTGGTAACGGCTGGCGCTACGAGGGATATCAGCCTGGGCAGCCTCAGCGGCACGGGAGCGGTCACGCCATCGACTGGCGGAACGATCAATATTTACGCACTCGTTGACGCGACTTTTTCGGGGACGATCACCACCACCGGCGGGATGAATGTTCGCGGCAGCAACGGAACGACGCAAACGTTCAACGGAAATTTGACCGCCCTGACGGGTACGATCGGAGTCAACAGCGGGGCCACCGTTAGGCTCACCGGCACGGGCGACAGCACGAGTGGCGTGATTGGTGTTTCCACGCTTGCGCTCCGGGGAGGCACGATTACGCTCGACAATTCGGCCGGCGACACCAGTGCGGCTAACGGCCGTGTCGTAGACACAGCCTCGCTAACTTTTGCCGGAGGCACGCTATCACTTATTGGCAGCAGTTCGGGGACGACTGAAATTGTCGGCAACATCAACTTGAACGATGGCGCGGCAACTATCAGTGTGACCAACAATGGCGGCACGGGCACACAATTGACGATCACGGACTCCGGCAGCTTACGCGACAGCACCAAAATGACCGTGAACTTTGTTGGTATCGGCGGCACGCTCGGATCGGCCGGAAACAACCCACGCATTGCTTTTTCCGGTAGCGGAGTTTTCACCGGAACAGGTGGCCTCTTCTCGAATACGCTCGCTGCCACTACGATCGGCTGGGCAACGGTCAATGGCACGGAATGGGCGGGAATTAATGGAAGCAGTGCCGTCGTCATCGTTACGCCCACATTGACGGCTGCTGACAACACGACGCTCCAGACAGCCACTTCAACTTCGATTACGCTTTTCAATCCCTCATCCAATCAATCACTATCTGGAACGGTATCCACCGCGACGCTTAAGATCACTCCCACTACGACTGGTTTAAGTCTCGACCTCGGTTCCAACAATCTAAGTGCGCTCGCGGTGATGCTCGCGGGGACGACAGACTTCACCGTTTCGGGAACCGGGCAATTCGCCAACAGCACGGGAACTCGATACATTTATGTCTCGGATGCCAATACAACTC
>JAIOQJ010000018.1 GCA_021413475.1 Planctomycetota bacterium
ATATCCCCAAGGGCGGTCCCGACGGCGGCGACGGCGGCAACGGCGTTTCCGTCATCATTCGGGCCGACTCCGATGCCGATAACCTCGCCCCACTTGTCCATCGCAAGTTCTATAAGGCGGAAAAAGGCGAGCCGGGCGGCACATCGCTCTGCCACGGCCGGATGGGCAAGGATATCGTCATCCTCGTGCCACCGGGAACCATCATCCGCGACCGGGAACGCGGCAATATCCTCAAGGATCTGACTGAATCGGACCAGGAATTGATCGCCGCGAAAGGCGGTCGAGGCGGTCGCGGCAACAAAGCCTTCGCCACGTCAACGAATCGCGCCCCACGCCAGTTTCATCCCGGCACGCCCGGCGAGGAGCGCTGGCTCTCCCTCGAATTGAAAGTCATTGCCGACGTCGGTCTGATCGGACTGCCGAACGCGGGGAAATCAACACTTTTGTCGCGACTTTCGCGGGCCACGCCCGAGATCGCGGACTATCCGTTCACGACCAAGTATCCCAACCTTGGTATCGTCACCCTCGGCGGCGACAGTGCCTTCGTGATGGCTGATCTGCCGGGCTTAATCGAAGGGGCGCACAGCGGTGTCGGCCTGGGGCATGCGTTTCTGCGCCACGTCGAACGAACCCGCGTGCTGGTCCATCTCGTCGAGCCGACGCCGACCGATGGCGTCGATCCGTTGCATCACTATCGCGTGATTCGCAAGGAACTCGAACTCTATAGTGCCGCGTTAGCTGAGAAGCCGGAATTTGTGGCCATCACCAAGTCGGAACTAACCGATAGTGCTCTCGTGCGCGATCGTCTGGCTGCCGAGCTCGGCATCCCGATCTTCGCGATCTCGGCCGTCACCGGCCAGGGCCTGCCGCAACTCGTAAATGCTGTGACGACGCGGCTCGAAGAGTTGAAGCGGGAAGAGCGCGAAACGAAAACACAGGAAGTTCCCTTCGAGAAAACCGGGGAACGCCCCTGGGCGTTGCCGGTGCCTTCCGGGGACGCCGTCGATGTCTGAGTTCGTCGCCGATGTCGGGAACACTCGCGTGAAGTGGGGCGAGTGCACGGCGAACGGCCTCGCCCGCACGGCGGCCTTGCCTCTCGACGATCTCCCCGCCTGGGCCGAGTGCCTGCGAAAATGGTCAATCACGGGTCCAACAAACTGGACCTTGGCCGGCACTCATCCCGAAGGCCGCGATCGCTTGGCGACCTGGTTGCGTTCCCACGGCGCTCACACTCGAATTCTCGACGATCATCGCCAACTGCCGATCCGTGTACTCGTCGATTTTCCCGAACGAGTCGGCATCGACCGCCTGCTGAACGCGGTGGCGATCGTGCCGCGCGGCGTCCCCGCGATCGTCGTCGATGCGGGTTCCGCGGTGACGGTCGATCTGATCGATGCCGCTGGTGCTTTTCGCGGCGGAGCCATTCTTCCCGGCTTTCGACTGATGGCGAAATCGCTCAACGACTACACCGCCCGTTTGCCGCTCATCGAACGCCCGAACTTCGCGAACCCTCCTCTGCCGGGCACGAACACCAAGGCCGCCATCACGGCGGGGATTGTGTACACCTTGCGCGGCGGCGTGGAACAGATCGTCAAGAAATTCCGAGAGCAAGTCGGCTCGGCCCGCGTTTACCTCGCGGGCGGCGATGCAGAACTCCTGGTGAATCTCGACTGCGAACCGGAAATGATCGGCCCCTATCTCACGCTCGAAGGCATTCGGTTAACCGTGCAGGCTCCACCATGAGCACGCGAGTCTCCTGCCTGACCCCCGCGGGCAGCGGCGCGATCGCCACGATCGCGGTTCACGGCCCCGAAGCGTGGACCATCGCTCGATGCCTATTTCATCCCACGAAACGTGAGCTTCCAGAACTTCCGTCGCCAGGTTCCACCTGGTTCGGCACCTTGGGTCGCGACGAAGTCATTCTCGCGGTGCCCTCCGTTGAGCCGGAACCAACTATCGAAATCCACTGCCACGGCGGCCGGCAGATCGTGCGCATGTTGATCGATCTCTTCCGGGCTGAGGGCTGCGAGGAAGCGACCGAAAGCCTTCACGGAAACAGTGCCTGGTCGCTATTGCCACACGCCAAGACGCTGCGCACGGCCGCGATTTTGCTCGATCAGGCGAACGGTGCATTCGAACGAGCCTTGCAGGCAATTCGAGATGATCTTGAACATCTACGAAACGCCGAAGCGATCGCATCAATTGAACAATTGCACCGCCTGGTTCCACTCGGCCGCCATTTGCTGACACCCTGGCGCGTCGTCATCGCCGGCCCACCGAATGCGGGCAAAAGTAGTTTACTCAATGCACTGGCGGGTTATCAACGAAGCATCGTTGCCCCGGTTCCGGGCACGACGCGAGACGTCGTGACGGCCACGCTCGCCTTCGACGGCTGGCTGGTGGAACTTTCCGATACCGCGGGCCTGCGGGAAGCGTGCGATCTTCTTGAACAGGAAGGCATCGAACGCACCCGGGCCAGCATCGCCGATGCTGATCTGTGTATGTGGGTCATCGACGCAACGGAGAAGAACGCGGCCGAGCCCGACGCCACGATCCCCGCGGACCGTGTACTGCCGGTCTTAAACAAGATCGATCTCGTGGCCGCACCGTTGAAGTCGGACGCATTGGGCGTGAGTGCCGCCATCGGTGCGGGACTCGATCGCTTGGTTGAAAAAGTGGTGAGTCGCCTGGTTTCACATTCGCCGAGCGACGGCGACGCGGTGCCGTATTCAGTCGAGATGTGCGAGTTGATTGAGACGCTTCAGCGACTGGCTGACGAGGGACGATTTGATGAGATCAAGGCGCTGATCCAGGCGAGCCGGCTCCCGTGAGGGGCCGGAGTAAAAATAAACTCCGGCCCCTCACGGGAAGAAGTAATTCACCGAGCGATCGCCGCGTTCGCGTTGTCGGAGATGTAGCCCGTCGAACCAATAGGGCGAATATCCATACCCCGCCATGAGACGAAACACCTCGCTGGCGCTCGTACGCTCGCGATCGGGACTTCCCGAGATTTCGATCAACCAGGCTGGCTGTGAATTCTCCAGGATGGCGGCCGCCCCTTGCAAGCACGCGAGTTCGTGCCCTTCGACGTCGCACTTGATGAAATCGATGTTGCCCGCATCGCCAAAGAGGGAATCAAGGGCTCGCGCCTCGGTCTTCACGCTCCGCAATCCCTCGCCTGCGGAGGTGACGATGCGGGCTTCGTAGAAATTCTCGCCGCCCGAGGAATAGCCGGGGATTTCCATCGTCACGGTTCGATCGTCGTCCGAGACGGCCACATTGAATGGCTCGACATTGCGGAGCTTAAGCCGTTTCAAATTCGACGTCAGAATTTCGTAGGTGAGTGGAATCGGCTCGATGCTGTAGACACGCCCGCCGGGTTGCACCAGATCGGCCAGAAAACGCGTGTAGAGTCCAAAATTCGCACCGATGTCGATCACGCGACTGCCGGGCCCGACGAGATGGCGAACTACTTTCAAATCGGGCTCGCCGTTTAGCGAGGCTTCGCGCAACGACTTGGCGTAATGGATCTTCTTGAGTTTCTGCAACAGCAGATCGGGAAAGAAACGAAGGGCCAATCGTTTGATTTTGGCTTGAAACATGGCGTCACTCCTTGACGTCGTTCATGGTCGATCCGTGACGCCCCCTATTCAACCAGAAGCAACCTCCGAGAGCAACAGCGATTCGGAAACGACGATTCAGACTTCGACCCGGATGGGCGCGAGTTTGATGTTGCAAATGGGGGCGCGACCCGAAAAGGTGCGATCGAAGAGCGCGAAAAGGTGGTACTTCAACGAAGGCGAAAGTCGTACCCACTTCAATGATTAAAGAAGAATTCCTGCGACGTCAGCAGCGCCCACATCAAATCCTCCGCCCCTTCGGGTCGATCTTTGGATTCGCTCAAGAACTTGCGTCCAATCGTTTGTTCGCGCGGCGTCGGCGGGCGGCTCAATACCGACAGGTAGAGTTCTTCCACGAGACGGGCGTCGTCGTGCTTGGCGGTCAACAATTTGTCCAGTGTGCCGCCTTCGGTGCGGAGTTTGCGGCCGGTTGTGTCGCCGTTGAGTAGATGCAAAATTTGCGGGAGTGTTACTTCGTGGGAGCGAATGCACTCGCAGGCGCTTTGGCGTTGTTCGGGTCGGCCGAACATCGAGAGGAAGCGCGAGCCGGTGTAGGTGAGCGGGATCTGCATCGCCCGCGTTCCTGGGACCGCGATTGGGAATAGCTCGTCCACGCCGGTGACGAACGACACGGAATCGACGATCTGCTCCGCCGACAGGCGGCGGAGTTTGGCGTGCGAGAAGTTCATCGTTTCCCGGCCATTCGAGGCATTGGGGGCGGAACTCAACTGGTAGGTGCGTGAGTTCAGAATCGTGCGCAACAGATGCTTGAAGTCGAACTTGTGGGCGAGGAGATCGTCGGCCAGGGCTTCCAACAGTGGCTCGTTCACGGGCGGATTACTGAAACGCATGTCGTCTACCGGATCGATGATGCCACGGCCGTGCAGCTTGCCCCACACGCGGTTGACCAGGGCGCGGGCGACTTGCTTCTTTGCAGGTCCGAGCAGCCATTCGGCCAGGACCTCTCGGCGATCTTTCTGAATTGGCACGTCCACGGCGGTGCCGTCGGGCAAACGCAACGACGTCTTTTTTCCTAGTTCCCAGGGGAGCGATCGCTCCGGCGGCGAGAACGAGCGAAGCTCACGGCTGCCGGGATCGCCCGGGCCTTCCTTGGTGACGATGTCGCTGAAGAAGGCTTGCAGGGCGTTGTAGTCTGTTTGCTTCCAGATATCGAAGGGATGGTCGTGGCACTGGGCGCACTC
>JAIOQJ010000619.1 GCA_021413475.1 Planctomycetota bacterium
AAGTTGCAGAAGTAGGTGTCTGACAGCATGGTGTCGAGATTTTGCAATTCTTCCGGAACGTAATCGACTTCGCGAACGAGCCGTTGCAGCTTACGGCCGACGGCCCAAAACAACCGTTCCGAAAGGGCCCGCATCTCAATCGTCAGATAGCCGAGGTTGAAGAGGTTGAGCGATTCTTCCATGGCCTGGACCGAATCGTGATACCCTTCCAGGAAATTCTTCTTGTTGAGGTCGCGATGGATCGCAAACAAATCAGCGATCGGCTGCGGGGCTTCGGGCGGCATCTCGTCGGGGGCTTCGCACTTATCGAAATTCGAGGTGCCCAAGACGTCGAAGACCAACATGCTGTGGTAGGCCACCACGGCACGGCCCGATTCGGAGATGATCGTCGGGTGCGGCACGCCCGCCTCATCGCAGACACTCTTGACACGGAACACGACGTCATTCGCGTATTCTTGGAGGGTGTAGTTAACCGATGATTCATAATCGGTCTGCGAGCCGTCGTAATCGATGCCAAGCCCGCCGCCAACATCGATATACTTTAATCCCGCTCCGGCCCGGTGCAGTTCAACGAAGACGCGGGCGGCCTCATTCAACGCTTCCTTCACTTTGCGGATGTTCGTGATCTGGCTGCCGAGGTGGAAATGCGTCAGTTGCAGGCAGTCCCCCATGTCGCGGGCCTTCAGATACTCGAGTGCTTCGAGAACCTCGGTGATCGTCAGGCCGAACTTGGAACGATAGCCAGCACTCGACCGCCAACGCCCTGATCCGCGCGATGCGAGTTTGACGCGCACACCAATCACCGGCCGCACGTCCAGGGCCTCTGCGTGGCGGACGATCGATTCAAGTTCAGTGAATCTTTCGACGACGGGGATGATGTTTTTGCCTAGCTTGCGGGCCAGGACGACCATCTTGATGAATTCGTCGTCCTTGAAACCGTTGCAGATGATCGGCGTGTCGTTATTGTCCGTGATCGCGAGGACGGCCAGGAGTTCGGGTTTCGATCCCGCTTCAAGGCCGAAGTTAAACGGCTTGCCGAAATCGAGAATCTCCTCGACGACGTGCCGTTGCTGATTCACCTTGATCGGATAGACGCAGCAGTAGTCGCCCGTGTACTGGAATTCCGAAATCGCGGACTGGAAGGCATTGGCGATCTCGCCGACACGGTGCCGCAGGATGTCGGTGAAGCGGATCAGGATCGGAAGCTGGTAATCGCGGTCGCGAAGTTCATCCACGAGTTGCTTGAGGTCGATCGACTCTTCGGGGTTCTTGTGCGGATGAACGGTGACGTGGCCGAGCTTGTTGACGCCAAAGTAACCTTTGCCCCAGTTGCGGATTCCGTACGTCTCGATGGAATCGATGATCTTCCACTGTCGCAGCGATTCGGGATCGGTAGAGGTCCGCTCCAAGGTTTTGGCCATCAAATCAATCTCCGAGACTCATTGAGCACGCGTTCGGCCCGGGCGACGGACCCTCCGTCTCCAGCCTTCAATCATGGAATGTCGCTATGATACGTCGCTGTGCCTCACAAGCAATCGCGCGTTTTCGGAAATCTTCCTGGTTCGTCGTGACCCGCTTTAGCGGGCCGGGCGGTTCGACCCGCTAAAGCGGGTCGCGACGAACGGTTGCTGAAAACTTGGTTCATCTGCGATTCACAATTCGGATTATGGAAGCCAGCACGTACATTAACAGGGTGACAACTCCACCACGAATCGCAAATCCTGAATTACTCGCCCCCGCCGGGGACTGGGAGGCATTGCGCGCCGCGGCCGCCAACGGGGCCGATGCCGTCTACTTTGGCTTGCCGCGTTTCAACGCCCGGCATCGGGCCACCAACTTCGCCGCCGACGAACTGCCGCGGATCATGGCGTTTCTTCACGATCGCAACGTGAAGGGTTTCGTAACGCTGAACACGCTAATTTTCTCGGACGAATTGCCCGATATCGTTGATTACCTCCACGAGATCGCCGCGAACGGCGTCGATGCCGTCATTGTGCAAGATCTCGGCCTGGTCCGGCTCATCAAAAAACTCTCTCCCACGCTTCCAATCCACGCGTCAACGCAGATGACGCTGACCGAACCGCGCGGCATCGCCTTCGCTCGCAAGCTCGGCATCGACCGGGCCGTGCTAGCGCGGGAACTGTCGCTCGAAGAGATTCGCAAGCTGACGACCGCCGTCAAGTTGCCGGTCGAGGTTTTCGTGCATGGCGCTCTCTGCGTCGCCTACTCCGGCCAATGCCTGACAAGCGAGGCCCTCGGCGGCCGCAGTGCCAATCGCGGGCAGTGTGCCCAGGCGTGCCGCTTGCCGTACGAGATGATCGTCGACGGCAAGCCGCGCGATCTCGGCGACAAGGCCTATCTGCTGAGTCCGCAGGATCTGGCCGCCCACGACTTGATCGACGAACTGACGGCCGCGGGCGTGGCCTCCTTCAAGATCGAAGGGCGGCTGAAGAATTCCTCTTACGTTTCGGCCACGACGCAGACGTATCGTGCCGCCATCGACGCCGCCGTGGCTGGTCGTGATTTCGCGATGTCGAAACAAGAAAAGCGCGACCTGGCCCAGACCTTCTCGCGAGGCTTCACGCCCGGTTTTCTGGAAGGGGTCGATCATCAGAAACTCGTGCATGCCCGCTTTCCGAAGAGTCGGGGCATTGCGGTGGGCAAAGTCGTCGGCAACACGCGCCGCGGCATCCGGGTCGAATTCACCGAGGCCGATAGGACGCTCCTCAAAGCGGGCGACGGCGTCGTCTTCGATCTCGGCAAGCCCGAAGAAAAGGAACCTGGCGGCCGGGTGTGGGAATTGGAGTGGACCGGCTCGCGCACGGCCGAGGTGATGTTCGAACAAGATTCACTCGATCTCACCGCCATTCCGCTCGGTTGCACCGTTTGGAAGACCGACGACCCGGCTTTGCGGAAACGGCTCGAACAGAGCTACATCAACGATCGCCCGGTGAAACGCGTGCCGATTGCCGTGACGGTGTCCGGGACCCTCGGCGGTCCACTGCGCGTGCAAGTGAAAGATGCCGAAGGCCACGAAGGAAATGCCGAATGGCCCGGCCCTCTCGAAACCGCACGCAAACATCCGCTGACGCGCGACACGCTCTTCGAGCAGTTCGACCGCCTCGGCGACACGCCGTTCTCCCTCGGCGCACTCACGATGGATTTGCCTGGCGGCATGATGGTGCCGCGAAGTGTCTTGAACGACCTGCGCCGACAAGCGACTGAGTCCCTGCGGCAACAACGCGAGCCGCACTATCCGATCGGTGAAGCGGACGCGCTGGAACAAATTCGTTCGACGATCCCGACTCGTTCCACGGAAACCTCGGGTCCGAGAATCACGGTGCTGGCCCGCACGCTCGAACAACTCGACGCGGTTCTCGCCGCCAAGCCGTTGATTCCGATCGAGATGGTCTACTGCGACTTCGAGGACGTCCGCCGTTATCGCGAAGCCGTGCAACACGCACGAACCGCCGGCATGCCGATCGGGCTGGCGACGCTGCGGATCATCAAGCCGGGAGAGGAAGGCTTCCTGCGGCCGCTTCTCACTGCCGAGCCCGACGCGGTGTTGATCCGCAATCTGGCCGGGCTCGATTACTACCGGCAGGAACTTCCCAAGGCCCAACTGATCGGCGACTTCTCACTGAATGTGGCCAACGAAATCACGGCCGACTTGCTGATCCGCGAAGGCCTCGCGCGGCTCGCACCGAGTTACGATCTGAACTGGGAGCAACTGGCGGCCCTGGTTCGCCGTTCAAATCCGGACTGGTACGAGCCGGTGATCCATCAGCACATGCCAATGTTTCACATGGAACACTGCGTCTTCGCGGCCTTCCTATCGACGGGGAAAGACCACCGCGATTGCGGCCGGCCGTGCGATCGACATCGCATTGAATTGCGCGATCGGGTCGGCTCAGGCTTCCCGGTCGGCGTCGATGCGGGTTGTCGGAACACCGTGTTCAACTCCGTCGCCCAGTCGGCGGCCGAGTACTTGGAGCAGATGAGAAACCTGGGGCTGAGCCGATTTCGCGTGGAGTTACTTCGCGAGCGGCCGGAAGAGATCGGTCCGCTGCTCGACCATTATGCACGCGTGCTCACCGGCCGCGAAGACGGCCGACAAACGTGGAAGAATCTACGGGCGATGAATCAGCTTGGCGTCACACGCGGGACGTTGCAGATGGTTTGAAGACGAAAATCAATTTGAACCACAGAGACACAGAGTCACAGAGAAAACAAGAAGAGAAGACCGGGTATTTGTTGCCTTGCTTTGGCACTTTTCAACAAATTCTTCTCGGTGTCTCTGTGCCTCTGTGGTTCAAATGCTTTAGTATTTCACTTCACCAACTCCGCCGCCGCCTCGGCGACCCAGCCACTGTGCCAGTCGTGTTTGCGTAGCGGGGCGTCGGTGTAGTGGTGCGGGATTTTCAGGCGTTCGAGCAAGGCGTGCGTTTTTTCGTGATGATCGCGAAAATTACCGACGCCGAGCAAAATTAACCGTTTCTCGGTGCCCAGCCTTTCACCCTGTTTTTCAAGCAACTTCGTGATCTGGTACTTCTCAAAATTCTCCTGAGTGCCAACGATGTCACCCATGCCAAAATTCGGTTTCGTCATCATTAGCGGCGCATCCCACGCGGCGGCTTTCTGGAACGTTTCAGGGTTACGCATCAACAGGCTCCACGCTCCCCCTCCCGATTTGCTGAAGCCGAGAAGAAGCCGCCCTTTCGCTTCCGCCAGCGTGGGATAAGTCTTATCCACGAACGGCACGACCACTTTCAGAAAATAAGTCTCTTGCCGGATCGTGGCGTCGGTCGGGTGGTCCGCGTACCAGGGAAGGTGCGAAAAAGTCGGCGCGACGAAGATCGCCTTGTGCTTGTTCTGAAGGTCAAGTTTCTTCACCTCCGAAAGGCCGCTGCCGTATTGGCTGCCGTTCTTGGCTTCGACCGGCAACAGATAGACAACGGGATAGCGTACGCCCTTCTCAACCTTTTCGGGCAAGAGCACGCGGATTTCCGCGGGCCCCTTCTGAAACTCGGATTCAACCGTGTGCAGCAGGAAACCGTTGGCGTCTTTCGTCGTTTCGGAAACGCTCAGCGGCGCGGCCAGCGAAAAAGCGATCCAAGCGGCGGCGAGTGCGGATGACATCATGGTTGACGAGCCTCGTGAGAATGCGACCTTGCCGTTGTACGATCACTGTTCGTTTCGGCTCTTGTATTTCGCGGGGTAGAGTCGGAAGATGAAGCCGAAGGCTTGGATCCCCAAGGTTCGCAAAGCCTCACCTTGGGGCTTTGGGATCTTTTCACACACGACAAGTCGGACATTACCATTGATGCAGATCCTCTTCGAAGACTACCACCTTATCGCCGTGAATAAACCTGCTCCCTTGCTGACGCAAGCGCCGGCCGGGATCCCGTCGCTTGAAGCGATCGTGAAGGCCTATATCAAGGAAAAATACGCAAAGGCGGCCGGGGTTTACTTGGGTATTCCGCATCGACTCGATCGGCCGGTGTCCGGCGTGGTGCTCTTCGCCCGCAACTCGAAGGCGGCGGCACGTGTCGCGTTGCAATTTCAACAGCACACGGTCGCGAAAATCTACTGGGCCCTCGTCGAGGGACACGTGGCCGACGAGTCCGGCGAGTGGCGTGACTTCATCCGTAAGATCGAGGAGGAATCGCGCGTCGAACTGGTCGAAGAGGGCGTCGAGAAAGCCAAGGAGGCGATCACGCGCTTTCGTGTTCTGCAACGCCTCGCCGACTCGACGCTTATTGAACTCTCTCCGCGTACGGGGCGAATGCATCAACTTCGAATTCAGTCTGCCAAGAACGGGCACCCGATCATCGGCGACTTTCTCTACGGTAGCACACGATTGTTCGGGCCGGCCACGGAGCATCCCCGGGCTCAACTCGTCGCGTTACACGCCCGCAGCCTGGCACTCGAACATCCATTTCGCAAGGAAATGATGGTGATCGAGGCCCCCTTGCCGGAGTTGTGGTCGGCCGTCATTCCTTCTTGAGTGCTTCTGCAATCGCTTCACGAAGATCCGCTTCTTGCTCCTCGAAGACAGTCCGCAGATCGAAAAGCACTTGTCCATCCTGAATGCGGGCGAGCACCGCCGGATGACCAATCCGCAATCGGCTCGCGAACGCTTCTTCGCTCATTCCCTCGGCCGTCACCGCGACGACGACGCTCGGCAACGGTTGATCGGGCAGCGATCCACCGCCGACGAAACTCGTCTCCTCGCGAACCTGCACACTTGCGATTCCGGAAATCGAGGTGAGTTTCGCCGCCAGTGCCTCGGCACGCGGTTGCAGTTCACTTGGCGTTAGCGCGATCATCCGCAGCGTCGGTACTTCTTTTCGGGCTCGTTCCGGATGCAGATGTAGCCGCAATGTCGCTTCCAGAGCCGCGAGCATCATCTTGTCGATCCGCACGGCACGCATCAGCGGGTCTTTCTCGATGCGTTCCACGAGCGAACGCCGGCCGATGATTAGCCCCGCTTGCGGTCCGCCAAGGAGTTTGTCGCCGCTGCACAGGACCAAATCAGCCCCGGCCGTGATACTCTCGGACGCCACCGGTTCGCCAGGTAGACCGAACTCGGCAAAATCGAGGAGCGCCCCGCTGCCGACGTCGTCGATCACCGGCAGATTGTGTTTTCGTCCCAGTTCCACCAATTCCGCCAACTCGACCGCCTGCGTGAAGCCGCGGATTCGATAGTTACTCGGGTGAATCCGCATCAAGAGGGCGGTGTTGGGGCCGATCGCCTTTTCGTAATCGCCGATGCGGGTAATGTTTGTGGTGCCGACTTCGCGAAGCGTCGCCCCGCTGACGGTCATGATCTCCGGAATGCGAAAACTGCCGCCGATCTCGATCAACTGGCCGCGAGAAACGATTACCTCGCGACCCGAAGCGAGCGCACGCAGCACGATCAAGGTCGCGGCCGCGCAGTTGTTGACCGCCGTCGCTGACTCAGCCCCGGTCAAGCGAGCCAGCACATCGCGAATCGGATCTTGCCGGGACGAGCGTTTGCCCGTCGCCAGATCAAGTTCGAGATTCAGATACCCGCGCCCCGCGTCGTACGCCGCCCGCGCGGCCGCTTCCGCCAACGGCGAACGCCCGAGGTTAGTGTGCAGCACGATCCCCGTCGCGTTGATGACGGAGCGAAGCAACGGAACGGTGGAGTTCTCCAGGCGAGTCCTCACACGTCCGGCCAGGGCATCGAGATCGATTGGCAAATTACCACTTTCTTGAGGTTTGATCTTCTCGCGTAATTCCGCGATCTCGACGCGAATGGCATCGAGCAGCGCGACGTGGGCGTGACGCTCTTTGATCTGGCAAAGGAACGGATGATCGAGCACCTGATGGACAGCCGGTAAATTCCGGAAGGGATTGTCTCTCATGCTTTGCATTGTAAGCCAGCGAGAGCGTGGAACGAAAAGCGGAAAACGAAAGACCTTGTCACGAAAGCACGAAAGAGTGAAAACACGAAAAAGATCATATTCATTTTCGTGCTTTCATCCTTTCGTGCTTTCGTGATAGATTTTTCTTCGAGTCGCCCGATCCGAGGTCGAATGATGAACTATTTCATGCGAACCGCGTTCTGTTCAATTCTCTTTTTGACTAGCGTCCAGGCGGAAGAGAAAAAAGGCTCCTTCGTGTTGACCACGATTCTCGCGTCCGCCGACGCGACACAGGCGGCGTGTGCGGATGAAAAATTCGTTTACGCGGTCTCGAACACCCGAGTCGTCAAGTACGATCGTGCCACGGGCAAGGAGATCGCCAAGAGCGAGGGCGAGGCGTTTCATCTCAACAGCGGCCTGATCCACGACGGCAAAGTTTGCTGCGCTCACTCCTTCTATCCCAAGAAGCCGGACGACAGCGACATCCGCGTATGCGATCCCGCGACCATGAAACTGACGATCTTACACGCCTTCAAGAACCCACCAGGAAGCCTCACCTGGGCTCTTCCCAAGGGAAAAGAGTGGTGGTGCTGTTTTGCCCACTACGGCGCAACGAACGGGCAGACTGTTCTCGTCCGCTACGATCAGGATTGGAAGGAACTCGGCCGTTGGACCTTCCCGCCCAAGCTCGTCGAGGACTGGGAGCGCAGCAGCCTCTCCGGCGGCATCTGGGACGGCGAGACCTTGCTGGCGACAGGGCACGACAAGAAAGTGATCTATCGACTTCGCGTTCCCGCGAAGGGTGAGGTGATCGAATGGCTCGCCACGTATGACTCGCCATTTCCGGGACAGGGTATTGCGTCCGATCCGAAGACTGGGGGTTTGGTTGGGATTCATCGCGGGGAGAAGAAGGTTGTGTTCGCGAAGTTTGAGAAGTGAACCCAAAGTGGCGACAGACCTCTGGTCTGTCGAAAATGGCGCGGATTCTCGCTATGTCATCACACCATTTGGCCGTAATGCAAAAGGAAATGTTCTTTCCGACAGACCAGAGGTCTGTCACAACGTTCAGGTATCCGGCTCGCCCAATACCCGCAAATCCCCCTCACGCCGCGTCACGCCGACCTGATCGAGATACTCGCACAATGGAATCGCGAACTTACGCGTGGTCCCCAACAGGTCGCGAATCTCCGCGACGCTTATCCCCTCCGCTTGTGCATCCAATTTCACAGCGATTCGTCGCCGCATCTCGGCTTCGCTTTCGGCGTGGAGGAACATCCCCTCGGCAATGCGAACCAGCAGGCCCTCAGCGACGGCGACTTCGAAAATGTCGTCGAGAGCGGCCGTATTGCCGGCGGCCTTGGCGGCGAAGCTCTTCGGGTCGGGAGGCTGAAACCCGGCCTCGCGATGGGCTTCGACCAGTTTGTCTTTCAACTTTCGCTGGTTGATGCTCAGTTTCGGTTTGAAGTCTGCCCGTGCGATTCGGCGTGCGTCGCCCACCAGCAACTTGCGACTGATGAGCCGATCGACGATCGCTTGCAAAATCGAATCGTCGCCGATGTAATCGAGCAAGGCCAGCGTCTTTGGCCGGTCGTGCGTGGTGAGCAACGGCTTTTCCTGGTGCAAACGGGCCAGGAGATCGAGGACGCGTTTCTCCAAATCGGCCACGCGTTCCGCGTGCAGAGGCAATTGAACTTCGACGAGCTTACCGATCTGCATCAACTCTCGGAGGATCGGTTCGACTTGATCTGGCCCAACACCCGCGTCGCGCACCAAATCGGCAGTCGTGAAGCCATGCCAGGCACTGAACCAGTTGACAATTTCGACCCGCGTCGCTGGGTCTTCGGCAACGAGTTTCTCGACGTGCTCGAGCGTTTCAATGTGTCGTCGGCGAATCTTGCTGGCGACCGGTTGTAGTACCGTGCCGCCGCCGAGCGTCTGTTCGGCGGTGGAATCGCGCAACACGAACGGCTGCCCCCAGGTGGCAACGACCGGTTCCTCGAGAAACAATTGTGCCAACCCCCAACTTCCGGGCTCAATCGCATCGCAATCGAGTAGCGAGAGTGTGGCCATCACCTCGGCGGTTCCAATGTGAAAACGAGCGGGGGCGCGATGGCGGAGCGGCCGGCGATTGCTCGGCAGCGCCTGAAGGCGAACCGTCAACACTTTGCTGGGGATCAGGTAACCGGGACATGCGAGTTCCTGGCCACGCTGCACTTGCTCGTGCGGCACCCCCGCGAGATTGAGGGCCGCCCGCTGGCCGCGATGTACTTCGTCTACGGGTTGATCATGATGATGCAGCGCCCGGATTCGCACAAATTCGCCGCTGGGGTGCCAAGCGACTTCGTCGCTGACGCGCACGCTCCCCGAAAGCACCGAGCCGGTGACCACCGTGCCGTGCCCCTGCACGACGAATGAACGATCAATTGCAAGCCGGAACCACTCGGTTTCTCGATGCTCGACGATACGCGAACACTCGGCCCGCAGAGCCTCTCGCAGTTCCTCGATCCCTTCCCCTGTGAAAGCAGAGGTGGCGACGAGCGGTGCTTGTTCGAGGAACGTCCCGCGCACCAGTTCGCGAATTTCGAGGGCGACCACCTCGCGCATGGTCGCATCGACCAGATCGATCTTGGTCAGCGCGATCACGCCGTGGCGTAAGTCGAGCAGTTTCAGGATTTCGAGATGTTCCAGCGTTTGCGGCTTGATCGATTCACCGGCCGAGATGACGAGAAGAGCAAGGTCGATGCCGGTCGCGCCAGCCAGCATGTTGCGGATAAAGCGTTCATGGCCAGGAACATCGACGATTCCCAAGCGATACTCGCCCAGATCGAGGTAGGCGAACCCGATATCAATCGTGATGCCGCGTTTCTTCTCTTCGGGCAGGCGGTCGCAATCGATGCCGGTGAGCGCCTTCATCAAGGCGGTCTTGCCGTGATCGATATGGCCGGCCGTGCCGAGGATCAGATCGCGAGGCATTAGATAAACTCCGCACGGTTCGCCAGCGAGAGCAGTTGGAACGCGAGCCGCGAGGAATATAATACGGGTTCGTCAGGAGACACGATTTCGACGGAGGATGAAAATGCTCGGCACGCAAATGGACCCTCGGGCCTTTCTCGATCGAGTGGCCTTGGAACTCGGACGCATCGACCCCGCGCAGATCAAAAAACTCTCGGACCTGATTCACGATTGCTATCTGAAGGGCCGATTCATCTACGTCATCGGCAATGGCGGCAGCGGCTCGAATGCCTCGCACTTCACCGAAGACGTCGGCAAGGGGACGCTGAAACGCAGCGACTTCGACAACGATGCCAAGAAACGGATCAAAATTCTGAGCCTGACCGACAACACCCCGTACATTCTCGCCTGGGGCAACGACGAAGGCTTCGACCGCGTCTTCGTCGAGCAACTCAAGAACTTCGCCACGCCGGGCGATCTGCTGATCGCCATCAGCGGTTCGGGAAATAGCCCGAATATCCTGCGCGCCGTCGATTGGGCTCAGCGCAACGGCCTGACCACCTTCGGCTGCACCGGTTTCAGCGGCGGCAAGCTTCAGTCACTCGCCCAGCACAACCTGCACGTGCCGCTCGACGACATGGGCATCGTGGAATCGATTCACCTGACGGCGTTTCACTGGGTGGTGGATGATTTGCATCGGCGGTTGTCGATGTAAAGGCGAACTCGTTGTCGTAACGGCGGGGAAGTATGCAATGTGGTGTCAAGGGGATGGGTTCATGTGGCCAGCAATTCCGACAGATTCAGCTTAGGCAATGTACGCCGCCCGCCTTGAACCGATTGAATCCCAGAGTCTTGAAGGGTGGCGGTGATTGCGTTTCGCACTTCCTTGTCAAGTTGATGCTGCCCTTTGCCGTGCAATTCTCGAATGTGCTGTGCGGCCTCTTCGACGGGATACGTACCATCCATTCCCACTAGTAGCAAATTGATGTACTGACGGAAGCAGTGCTCGGCCGAGCCCCACAGTTCCATGTGTTGAAAACAGAGACCCACACGATACACGCAATCCGTTTTCAGAGCTTCCGTCCACTCTTCACTCTCCCAGCAAGCGTCGTCCTCGGCGGTCTTCTTGCTTCGGAGAAGCCATGTGTAAATCGGAATAGCGACCTCCGGCTTGCCGAGCGCATCCAAGGCACCCGCGAGATTCCAGAGGGTGAGGGGACAATCGGGAACTATTTTCAACGAGGAAAGCAACGGCTGGAGCGATTCCCGATATTGGCCCTGCTCGTAGTAGGTGACGCCAAGCTGGGTGAGCAGCCAATGATTGTCCGGCTGTTGCGTGAGGTCCCGTGTTATGAATTTTCGAGCATCCTCCCAAGCCTCTTGTTCCAAGTGCCTTTCGATCGTTCGTGTGTTCGATGCAACCTTCATCGCTAGCCTTTCGGATCATCTTGCGGAGGCCGGGGCCGTTTTCGTTGCTGGCGCTTTCGCCGCCTGTCACCCTTTTCTCCGCCGGCATCTCTGCGTTTTCGCGATTGCCCTTCCTCGTGCTTCTCGCGAGAGGATCGGCGAGCATTCTTTCGGTGCTCCTCACCCATTGTAGCTCATTGCCTCGCACGAGCCAGAAACAGTAACGGACTGGTTGATTCGCTGTATAGCCGCTCCTTGAAGTGTTTCCAGAGAAGAGCGAGGTCGGCGCTAAAAACTCGAAGCCCCCTTCGGCGTGAACATGTAAAACGACGCCCCTTCGGGGTCCGTAATAATGCAGGCTCGACCGACTTGGGGGATATCGAACGGCGGCACCGCGACCGTGCCGCCGAGTTCCTCGGCTTTGCGGGCTCGGGCGTCGACGTTGTCGACTTGAACGTACACGGACCAATGGGGCGGCAAGCCTTCCCACTGGGAGCCTTTCAAGCGGACGATGCCGCCAACGTTGGGGCTCGTCTGCTGGAACATCGTGTAGCTGCCCATCGGACCCATATCGACATCGGTGGTCGTCCAGCCGAGAAGCTGGGTGTAGAAATCAGAACCGTCGTCACCTGGATGCAAATGTTTCTCGTTCCAGACCGCGGGAAGAGCGCAAGGCTCTGAAGAGACTGCCATTTTGATCGAATCCTTTCGGCGAGAGATTTTGGTAGTCTACTTCGTTTCGCTTCCTTCATTCAAGAGAACATTCGACGAATTCTCTCAGCTCGGTTTGATTTCCCGCTCTTCAACGAGCTGTTCATCGCTCGGCCAGCGCTTCTCGTCCGCGACGGTTTTCCAGAAGCGGCGATGCACGATGCGGACGCGAATGCGGTCGGCCCCGGGTGGAAACCGATAGGCGAGGCGATCGGTTTCGCCGGGCCGCAAGCGGGTGTCACGCAACGTTGCGGGATCGGCCCTCCAGAACGGTGCGGGGGAAACACCATCGCCGTCTTTCAGGACTTTCGCGTAGAGTCGTCCCGGCCGTCCGGCTTCTTGAGAACCCAGAAAATCGGGCAGCAACGGACCACGCTCGGCTTTCACGAGTTTGTCACCAGCATAGGCTTCCACGAAGAGGATGACCTGGCGATCGATAAAACCGGTGGGGATGCGATGGCCGACGTCTCTCGCCGTTAGTGCTATCTCGACGTTGATTCCTTCCGGATCACGCGTCGCTTTCGCATCCAGTTGCAGCGAGCGGCGCAGCATATCGAGTTGATTGCCATCGAAGAAACGATGATTGCCAAGCGTGGCGGGGTCGCGTTTGATGCCGCCGTGGCCAGGGGCGATGTTCGTCAGGCGGCCGGTCGGTGTCGTATGGCACTGCTGGCAACTTTGCCCGGCACGGCCCGCCGGGCTTTCGAGCCATTCCGAGTACGTGGTGTAAACGGGAATGCCGAAGACGACCCCTTCATGGCAGGCCGCGCAGAGCCGGCTATCTTTCTGAAAGCGGCTGAAGGCGTCGTCGCCTCGATCGACGTCGTCGAGCGGGCCGAAGAAGAGTTGATGCGGGTCGGGTCGCTTCGCTTCCGGAAATTGCATCTTCAATTGAAAGCGTCCCTGTGCGAGGCCGAACTCGCCCGTGCCCGGCCCGGCGATCTTGTGACAGAAATCGCAATGCACGCCGCTGGGTTTTGAAAGGGCATGGAACGGATCGCTCTTTTTCGGTTCGTCAAAGCGGATCGCTCGCTGCGTGGGCGCATGGCACGACGCACAGACGTCGGCCCCGCTCGGATGTTCCTTGAGCAAATTCCAGCCAACGTCGGGCTGGCCTTGCCAATCGGTGCCGCGGTACATGCCGAGAAAACGCGGGTTGGTCGCGGAGGTCGCGTGGCTCGATCGCTGCCATTCATCGTGGATCGCCTTGTGGCAGTTGCCGCAGTTGTTGGGCGACGCGGGATCGGGCGTCGGATCGACCCATGTGTAATCGTCGCCGTCGCCATCTGGCAGTTTTTTCAAATGGATTGTGATCGGCCCGTCGGAAACGAGCGCACCGGCGATGTAGTAACCTTCCTTGGCGGCCGTGATTCGTGCGCCCGAAAGTGGTGCGGAAAGACGAAAGCGGCCTTGGTCGTCAGTCAACGTGTAGGTCGAAGTTCCCTTGATCCGTACGATCGCATCCGCGACCGGACCGGAGTCGTCGTGGACCTCGCCGACGAGGTCGGCGGCTTTGGGAGGTGGAGGAGACTTGCGCTCGAACCACCAGAACGGGAGGACAAGGATGCCGACGACGAGGAAGAGAACAAGGCATCGCGGCATGGGAATGTTAACCCGACGCGCTAGCCAGGGATGACCGTCTCCCTCGCTAGCGCGTCGGGTTAACGGGAAACACTCCGTGGCGTGGTCTCACTCCAAACTATCCAACAACCCCTGCATCTCCCCCTGCGCGTGCTGGTTCCCCTGCTGGCGGGCGTTTTCGATTCCTTTGCGCAGGATCGTGCAGGCTTCTTCGACCTTCCCAAGCCGATTCAGAGCTTGACCCGCTTGCAGGAAGGCTGGCACATACGTCGAATCGGCGGTGAGGTCGCGCAGCTTAGCGACGCCTCCCTCCTCATCGCCGGCACTGAAATATTCCATGGCGAGGAAATAACGAAGTTCCGGGTCGTGCGGGTCATCGACCAGCATCGCTTCGATTCGTTCCATGCGGGGAGTACGAGCAACCATTCGCGGCCCTTTCGGTTCAACGGGGTCAATCATTTTCAGCCTACGGTTACTTGCCATCCGGGACAATCTCGCTTCAGCCGTTACAACCGGTACGATCGGCACTTCTCCACCATCCTGAAATTCTGGAAAGATACATGCGAAAGGCACGACCCGCTCACGGCGAGAGATTGAAGTGACGGGATCGTCTTACGGCATGCATGCTTGGCTTGGTTCCGGTCGATCCCTGATTCTGCCGTGATTGGCCAAGCCAGAAGAACG
>JAIOQJ010000620.1 GCA_021413475.1 Planctomycetota bacterium
GAGCGTCGTCAGCGAACCGGGATAAATGTCGGTCTTGATCGTCGGCGGAAAAAGTTCCGGCTTCGACCATGTTTTGCCCGCATCTGTCGAACGCGTGATCAGATAAGGCTGGTACTCTTTCTTGCAATACAAGGCGACGAGCGTTCCCTTTTTGGAGATGCACAAAGAAGGATGTATATGGCCGCTCACGCCGGTTTCGAGCCGGACGGGTGTTGAGAGTTCACCCTTTTGCGCGAACGCTGTTGGAGTGAAAATCAAAATTGACGCCGCGAGGAGTAGGTGGTTTCTCATGGGGATGAATTTACTCAGCGGGCGAATCGCACGCAATGAATTTCTCGTTTAGCCGCTCCTCGTAGGGTTTCCGGAGCGGAGCGCGACGACCCCGCGAGGGCCCGCGCGGGTCTCCGTAAAACCTTCGACCCGCGGCTAAACGGGATGACCCTTGCAAATGAACATGCCCCGGCCGAAAATGATCCTCTCCAGATATTCCCTCCTTGAGCTTTGAAAGGGCCATCATGCCGTTACCTCTTCAGCGGGCCTTGCAATGTTTGCTGGCTGGCTTGGCGATCACCTCGGCCGCGGTTGCGGAAGAGCCCTCCGGCGATCTGGCCAAAAAACTGGCGGGAGTGAAGTTCGATCACTACGCGGAGGCCCCCGGTTACTCCGAAGGTCCGACCTGGCGGAACGGCGAGGTGTTCTTCTGCAGCGGGGCTCTGCTGCGAGTCGACGCCAACAAGAAGGTTCACAAATATCTCGATATCGGCCCGGCCGGGACCGTTTTGAAAGCCGATGGGCACATGCTCATCTGCGATAACAAGAACAAGGCTCTCCTTGATGTTTCTCCCGAGGGGAAAGTCGGTGTGGTCGCTGAACAATTCGAAACTTACGCACTCAAGAGCCTGAACGACCTGACGATTGACGCCCGTGGCAATGTCTACTGGACCGACCCGGAGAATTCGTCAGCGAAGAATCCCGTCGGGCAAATCTATCGCGTACGGCCCGACGGACGGGTCGATCGCATCGGCACCGGACTGGCATTTCCCAACGGACTCGATGTCGATCCCGCCAGCAAGTATCTCTACGTGATCGAATCGCAGACGCAGAAGATCTTGCGATACGCACTTCCGGCCGACAACGAACTCCTCGGCAAGCCCGAACTCTTCTACGATCTCGGCGGTTCCGGCGGCGACGGCTTGGCATTCGACGCAGCCGGCAACCTTTGGGTCGCGGACTTTCATCGCCCCGACACCAAGAACGGGCGGATCACCGTTCTCAGCCCCGAGGCCAAGGTGCTCGCCTATCTGCCGGTTCCGGCCAAAGTGGTCAGCAACATCGCCTTCGGTGGGCCGAATCACGATGAGATTTTCTGCACCACGGGCGACCCGCCGGGCGTGTTTCACGCCAATGTCGGCGTGAAAGGCTTCGCGGGCCATCCTGGCAAGACGATGCCGATCGTCCGCTATTTGAACGTCGTACCGTTGCGCCCGCATGCGGATTCGGCCCTGCTGACGAAGATCGCGCTCCTCGCAGCGGAAGCAAAGATCGACGGAGAGAAACCGGACCCGGCGGTGATGAAGCAGGTCCGCTCGATGGTGGCTGAACTCACGGATGCCCAGGTGCGCGGCGACTTCGAGAAGCTGTTGCCACAACTGGACCTGGCCATTGTTCGCAATGCGCACAATCGCGTGTTGCTGGCCGAGGTCAAGCGCATCGGTGGCAAGGCGACGCTCGATATCGCCGCCCCCGACTGGCTGCGCTCGATCGTCGGCGATCAGGCCTTGGCCGTGTTCGGCCGCATCACCGAACTCGACATGAACGAACGTACCGACGGCCACAAGGAACCGACGCCCAAGAAACTCACCGATCGCGTGACCGACGACTGGTTGAAACGAATCGCCGACCAAACCGACCTGCGGCGTCTGGAACTTTCCGGAACCGCGGTCACGAGCGCCGGCCTGATTCACTTGAAGGGGCTGACCAATCTGGAACGCCTGAACGTTTGCCTGACGGGAGTCGACGATCGCGGCTTCGAGCACCTGGCTGGGCTCACCAAGATCAAGCGCATGACCATCTGCGCCTCGAAAATCACCGGCTCGGGTTTTCAGCATTTGCAAGGAATGAAGGCGATCGAATCGATCAATCTCCACTCGGCCCCCGCCAGCGACGAAGGGCTGGAATCGATCGGCAAATTGACGAGCTTGCGCCGCCTGGAGATCGTGCATACCCACGTCACCGATGCCGGGTTGAAACACATCGCGGGGCTCACCAACTTACGGCAGTTGCACATCCACGGACCGAAGACGACCGAGACGGCTCTGCCGTTCGTCGGGAACCTTCAGGAACTCTACGAACTCGACATCTACGACAAGGCGGCCAGCAACCAAACGTTGGAACAGGTCGCCAAGCTCCCGAAGTTGCGGTTCCTGAGATTTTTCAACGGCGTGTTCGACGACGACGCGGTGAAGAACCTGGCCAAGCTCACGACGCTCGAAGAGCTTACTCTGCATTCGTCCAAGGTCTCCGATGCATCGATCGAACATCTGGTGGGGTTGAAGAATCTTCGGAAGGTGCAGATCCGCAAGCTCACGCCGGCGGGGCGCGAGAAGTTGAAGAAGTTGTTGCCGAATGTTGAGATTGCGCCGTGAAGGTGAGCCGCAAGCGGCCAAACGTGGAGACCACCCAATGCCCGAATTCTCACGACGATCGTTCATCGGTGGCGCGCTCCTCGGCGCTTCCGCGTGGCCCGCACTGGCCGACGCGCCCAAGCAACCCGCGTTCGGAGGAGCACCGGATCAAGTGCTCCTCGGTGCGACGATCTACACGGTCGATGACCAGAAGCCAAAAGCGGAAGCGTTCGCCATCAAAAACGGCCGATTTTCGGCGGTGGGCAGCAGCGACGAGATTCGCAAGCTGGTCGGCCCGGCTACTCAGGTAATCGAAGCGAACGGCCTGACCGTGGTACCCGGATTTATCGACGCTCACTGCCATCCGGCATCCGCGGGCCTCGCGGAACTGATCGATGTGAATTGCGATCGGCCCGCCATCGCCGACATCAAGAAGGCGATCCAGGAACGGGCCGGCAAGACCGCTCCTGATAAGTGGATCTTCGGCTTCAAGTACGATGACACCAAGCTCAAAGACGGCCGGCCACTGAACCGAACCGATCTCGATGAGGCGGCCCCCAAGCATCCTGTTCGCGTTACGCATCGCGGCGGCCACACCTGCATCTACAATTCGCTCGCACTGAAATTGGCCGGCATCGACAAGAAGACCTCCGATCCCGAAGGAGGGAAATTCGGCCGCGACGAGAAGGGCGAACTAACCGGTTTCGCCGCGGAGACGGCGAATGAAGCCTTCGCCAAACTCACCCGCCGCGCCGATGCAACGCCAAGTCAACGGCAGGCCGGCATCAAACTCATTTCCGAACTGATGACGGCCGCCGGGCTGACGTCGGTCCACGACGCGATGGTCGACCGCAACAGTTTCGTCGCCTATCAGGACGCCTTGGCGGCCGGCGAAATGCGGTTCCGTCTCTACGCGATGGTCTTGCAAGATCTCTGGCGGGCACTCGCGGCCGCGGGCATCCGGAGCGGGTTCGGCGACGATCGTCTGCGGATCGGCGGAGTGAAACTTTTTTGCGACGGTTCTGCCTCGGAACGGACCATGCGGATGAGCAAGGCCTACATCGGCCGGCCCAACGATTTCGGCATCTTGGTCATCTCGCAAGACAAGCTCAACGATCTGGTCACGGAGATTCACGCCAGCGGTTTTCAAGTAGGAATTCACGCGAATGGCGACGTGGCGATCGACATGGTTCTGAAGGCCTACGAACTGGTGCATCGCCTGCATCCCCGCAAAGATACGCGGCATCGCATCGAGCATTGCACCCTGGTGAACCCCGATCTTCTGCGGCGTATGGCGGATCAGGGCGTCATCCCGACCCCGTTCTACACCTACGTCTATTACCACGGCGACAAGTGGGCTCAGTACGGCGACGAACGCGTCCGTTGGATGTTCGCCCATCGCTCGTTTCTCGATCACGGCATCCGCGTGGCCGGGGCGTCGGATTATGTGCCCGGCCCGTTCGAACCGCTGATGGCGATTCAGAGCATGACGACGCGAAAGGACTATCGTGGCAGAGTCTGGGGTGAGAATCAGAAGATCACGGTGGATGAAGCCCTGCGTATCTGCACGATCAACGGGGCTCATGCCTCGTTTGAAGAGAAGATCAAGGGGTCGATCACTGAAGGGAAATTGGCGGACTTCGTCGCCTTGGCCGAGGACCCGCACAAGGTCGATCCACTAAAGATCAAGGACATCAAGATCGAGCGGACCGTGGTGGGTGGGAAAACGGTTTATTCGAACGGAAAATAGGTAATTCACTTTCCCGCAAACGCGTTGATTCGCTTCATGTAGACGTCGGTCGGCTTGGTCCACTTGATCGCCACCTTGGGCAGTTCCTTTTTCAGAAGATCGACGTCGGTTTCCGGGATGTCGATGCCGCCGAGCGTCAATGTCTTCAATTCAGGAAGCTGTTTCAGTTGAGTGAGGGCCGAGAGCTTGAGCCTCGCTTCCTCGATCTGCAACGATTCCAGCGATTTCAACTCGGCGAGGATGGCGATGGTCTCATCCGACAAACATGACGGCGGCTTGTAGGTGAGGCGTTGCCCCAGGTGCAAGGTCTTGAGGTTCTTCAGGTTTTTCAGGTGTTTGATGCCTTCGTTTGTTTGGCCGGCGTGCCAGGTGCGCAGTGACTTGAGTTGGGTTAACTTGCCGACAGCCGCCATGCCGTCGTCGCCGAAGGTGAATGAACCGGCCACCGTGAGGGCTTCGAGATTGGGCATGTCAGCGAGGGCGGCCATGCCTTTGCCGGTGAAGGTTTTACCGGGATGGAAGAACTTCAGGTTCTTCAGCTTCTTGAGTTGGGCGAACTGCTTGATGCCGTCGTCGCTGACTTCCATCAGGTTCGTCTGAATCGTTTCCAATTCGGCGAGCCCGGTCAGATAGCCGAGTGTCTGGTCATTCAGGCACTTGCTGAGTTGCAGGCTTTTCAGGTGGGTCAACTGGCCGATCTGACGGAATTCCGCATCGGTCAGCTTCGAACCGTCCGCGAGGGTCAACGAAGTCGCGACTCCTTTGGTCTCGGTGATCTCCGCGCCTTTCTCCTTGAGCAACTTGATGATGCTCGCTTCGTCGCCCCGAACCGGCACGAGTGGTAAAGTAAGTGCGAGCAGGCAAAGGAACACGCGAGTAGTTGACATCACACACCACCTGTTTGGAAGGAGAACGCGATCAAACTTGTGGCGATTTTCCGCGATTCAAAAGGGAAGTCAAATGGAAACACCGAGTGAATGGCATGTGCAGGAAGCGTGCCCGGCTGCCGACGACGCGGTTTGGCGGAAACATGCTTCCGGGTTCGTGGAAGCGTTCATCGTCCCGACCAAGCGGGAGCGTTGGTTGGAGTTGCTCACCAAACGCCCTCACCGAATCGGTCGCTATTCGCACAAAATGCACTCGGATCTTGACCGCCGAACTGGCCGGAGAGTCGAGAGTTTTTCGTCGGCTGGTCTAAAAGGTGAAGGTGTATTTTATGCATTCGCCGACCTTCCACGAGTCGTCCGGGCGGAACTGGCGGCACGAGCTGCCGGAGGTAGGGATGCGATCTTTTCGCTCGTGCCAGGCAAAGTCGCGGTGTATTTCTTTCATGAGGACGAAGTGTGGGTGTGTCAGGCGACTTGAAAATCGGCCGAATAACTCACCAAATGCCGACAACGCGAGCCGTTTTTACGAATTTCCTTGAAAAATCGTTCACAAATTCAATTGACAACTCAATCTGTCTAAATTATCCTGATTCTCCAATCATTCCAGTTTAGCAATAATTTTCGTGAACTTTTGGTGTTAAATCGAGTCCGGCCATGCCAGAATATTTTCGAAATGCGTGATCCATCACAGAACGTACAGCGGGAGTACATGCGATGAGCGACACCCGACGGCTGGCAGTCAGATTCCTGTTCACCTGCGTGGGACTATTTCTTTCTGTTGGCCAAATCCAGGCCGCGGCAGGGGATGTCACCATGAATTTTTACAACGTCGATGGCACCGCCTTTGCGAATACGGTTAAAGTCAAAGTAACAGTAGTGTCCACGGCCAACCCAAACACGACGATTGTCGCGGAGAAGGAGTATGTGACGGGCGATTTATTGAACATTCCGAACCAAACTGGAGCGGACAAATCGGTTACGTTCATCTTCGTTCGCGGAGGGAAAACCGAGATGGCCGGAATTTTCGGAAACAGTTTGGCCACACAAATAATCCACGTGGCCATTCCAGCCCAATGAAGCTGGCCCCGCGGTTCCGTCGTAATTCGTGCATTCTCAACATCGCGGATGTTGAGTGGTTTTTGCGTCCCAGTTAACCATCGACAAGAGGAGCGATGATGAGACAATGCATGCGGCCCGTTCTGTCAGTGATGTTTGTCCTGGCCGGCTTGTTTGCCTGCCAAAGTCAAGCGAATGCAGTAGGATTTAATCACTCCTATTACAACCAGGACGGTTCTACCTATACCGGCCCGGCAGTGACGACGAATTACACGATTAATGGCAATACCTTGCGGGTTGACTTTGTGGTGAACGGAAATACTGTCGCCTCGATGGACGGATTTCTAAATGGCAATGTCACACATGTATTGCATGTCTACATTCCAACGATGACCTACGAAGGCGGGAAGCCCGAAACTTCTAGCTGTGCGCCACCACCTCCTCCGTGTAGACGATCATTCCTCGGCTGCCGCTAAACTGTATGTTCCAAAAACCGCGATCAAATCGGCAAGGTATTTCCCTATGCCGATTAAACCATTCATGAAAGAGAGGCATGAGATGAAATTTTCACGACTGGCGTTTGGACTGATCCTGGCCAGTGCAGGCGTCGTCATGTCGATGCAATTCGACGAATTACGAGCGGATACGAAATTCAGTGGCAAGGTTTATGGGACAAACGGTGGGGCGGTTACCTCAGACGTAGATGTGAAGTTGTATAACAGTGCTGGCACTGTCATTGGGAAGGGCACAGTTGTTGCCAAGAACTACGCGTTCAACATCTCAAGCTCGACTTCAGCATTCCCATGGCCGACCGGCAACCAGACATACAAGGCGGTATTCACAAGAACCGGCGGCGGCACGCGGACACTCCAGTGGTTGGTGGGAGAACATGAGACGTCCGTCCATGTGACTGTCCCGTGATCTTGAGGTTCCTGCATGTCCGCGATGGCGATTTCAAAGACAGTTCCCTTTGGAATCGCCGTCGCAATTACCTTTCATCATTTCCGGTCCGCGCTACTCGCCGCTCCCGGCGGAATCACATACGCCCCATGCACGGTGTCTTGCTGGAAACCCACGATTCCCGGGAAGCGGATACCCGTCAGAATCTCCACGGCGAAGATCTCTTCCACCCCCGCCTGGAATTGCATGAACTGCACCGTCTGGCCGCTTCTCACATCGACAACCCATATCCCACATTGAAGGTCGATCCCTTGCTTGGTGATCGGTAAATTGCCGAACGTGTTACTTTCGCGAATCTTCGAAAGGCCGATGAACGCATAGGGCCCCAAGAAGGAGAGACCACGCGCAAAGCCCGGCAATTGGGCCACGACAGTGCGTTTGCCGGTTTCGATTTCGATCGTTTGCAACTGACCAGTGCCCGATTCGAGGATCCAAAGCTTGTCCGCATACCAGCGTGGCGAATGCGGCATCGACAACCCACGACTGATGACGCTTCCCGAGGCAACATCGAGAAGAATACCGCCATCGGCCTTGGTCGGTCGCCAGCCTTCGGGGGTATTCGTTTCGCCTAACGCGGTCACGTAACGCGGTTGGCTATCGACGACGGCCAGGCCATTGAGATGGCAGTGGTCCCCAGGAGTCGGCTTGGGCATAAATGGCGGGCTCCAGCGCGGAACAAAGCTGAAATCGCGGCTCACAGAACAAAGGCAGGAGAAGAACGTGTTCACGATCCATAGTTCGTCCTGAACCCACGCCATTTCGTGGCAGCGGATGTCACCGGTCACATGAGAAAAGCGCGGTAGAAAACAGGCATCGTGCTTTCCGATGGGCGGGATCTGCGGAGCGATGTCGGGAGCATTTCGAAAGAACCAAACCTGATTCCGTGTACCCAAGGCGATTTGCCAAGGAGCTCGGACGGCCAGTCCCATGGGCCTTTCGAAGCCGCGCAGCAGGGTTGATACACGGCCCTCGTTCCCACGAATCGCCATCAACTTGCCCGCCTGGTAAGTCGTCACCAACAGAGTGATCCCAAGACTCTCCAGCAAGGCGGCGAATCCCTTGGAATTGACCGAGCGAAAGGGGCTTTCCGCTATAGCGTCGGAGGTTGTCATGGGAATGGCTCACTCACTCGCGATCTGGTGAACGCGGCTACCGGACCTGTAGCCGCGTTCACCAAATCGCGGCAGGTCACACTTGCAAGTTATTGGCCCTGGTCCACTCGCCCACTCGCGGAATCCCGCTTTTTAGCTTGTAGATCCACGGTTGATCCTTTACGATCGTATAAACTTTTTCGGTTAGGCAAGTTGTATCGATTTGAAGCCGCATGGCGGTCCGCCTCTTCGTTGGATCATCGGCCGCGTATTGAACAATTCCTGAGTACCATCCCCGAAGAAGAACGCTCCGCGGTTTTTGGCTCTCTCCTCGCGGCTGACCTTAAGTTCCGCCGGCAGCAGGGGGAACAACCTAGTCCTGCGGAATATTTGTTGATCTTTCCAAATGAGTCAGCACTCATCCAATCGGCCTTTCAAATTTCGGAGATTGTCCATCAAGAACATGCGTCCGCAGTTGCCACCAAACTTGCCCCCGATCAAGTGTCAGCGTTGGATCCACACGCTACAGGAGAATATCACCCGCCGGATCCTTACAAGGCCTCTCGACCGGCTGACCATGAAATTATTGATTTCCCTTCGCTCAACGGAACAGCAAATACCAAGACTCACAATAAGTTCGGGAAATCCCATTCCCAGCCGACACTTTTGCCAGCGGTCCCCGGTTATGAAGTGATTGAAGAGCTCGGCAAGGGAGGCATGGGAATCGTCTATAAGGCACGCCACCTGCAACTTCAGCGGCTGGTTGCCCTGAAAATGATTTTGCCAGGAAATGTGTTTTCGTCGCGCATGTTGGAACGATTCCTGACTGAAGCCTGGGTTGTCGCCCGCTTCCAGCACCCGAATCTCGTTCAAATTTACGATGTAGGCGAAATTGAAGGCCAACCTTATTTCTCCCTGGAACTGCTCGAGGGAGGCAGCCTGAATCAGAAATTGGAAGGGAACCCGCTCCCAATTCCCGAGGCTGTCGCCTTGCTCGAAACCCTGGCTCGCGCGGTGGAGTATGCCCACCAGAAAGGGATCGTCCATCGTGATTTGAAGCCTTCCAATATCCTCTTGACGGAGACCGGAACTCCAAAGATTGCCGACTTCGGTCTGGCCAAGCACCTGAATCAGGATACCGGCAAGACGGAAGAAGGCGGCGTCATGGGCACGCCAAGCTACATGGCCCCCGAGCAGGCGTGGGGAAAGAGCGGCGAGGTTGGCCCCCAGGCGGATATCTACGCATTGGGCGTGATCCTTTACGAGATGCTCACTGGTCGGCCGCCGTTCAAATCGGCCGACAAATGGCAGACCGTGCAAATGGTCAAAACCGAGGAGCCGCTCCCGCCCCGGCGCTTGGTTCCGCAGATTTCGCACGATCTGGAATTGATTTGTCTGAAGTGCTTGCGAAAAGAACCAACCCAGCGTTATGCGAGTGCTTTCGACTTGGCGGAGGAACTCCGCCGATTGCGGGAAGGCAGGCCAATTCTTACCCGCCCCGCTCCGGTCTGGGAGAAGACTTGGAAATGGGTGCGTCGCCAGCCGGCCGTGGCCTCGTTGATTGGCGTCAGTGTCATCGCACTGCTGAGCGCTTTTCTCTTTCTCGATCAACGGGCGCGATCAGCCGAGCGAGAATTGCGCGAGCAACAACGGACTAGCGCGATGCGCGGCAAGGTGCAGCAGTTGCATCTCCAAGCCCAGGAAGCAGCCGACCGCGGATTGCTCCAGGACGGGCAAGGTTCGCTGCAAGCCGCGTTCGAGATCATCAAGAGCGAACCGAGTTTGTCCGATCTGAAGCCCGCTCTGACGACTTTGCAATCGGATCTTTCGCGCCGCAATGCCGAATTCAATGCGTCAACAGAGGCGGACGCAGTCTACAAGCGATTTTTCCAGCACCGCGACACCGCGTTGTTCCACGGCATGGTTTTCACGGGCGTGGAGTTACCCGCCAATGTCGCGGCCACGAAGAAGTCGTGCGAGGAGGCGCTTGCTTTGTACAGCGTCGCGCTTGAATCGGCGGCTGGTCCGGTGTTTTCGCAATACCTCTCCGTGGAGCAAAAAAAGAAATGCACGGCGGCTTGTTATGAATTGCTTCTTGTCTGGGCCGAGGCGGAAGCTCAACCCGAACCGGGCAACCGAGCACCGGATCCCATTCAGATCACAAAAGCGTTGAGATTGCTGGATCGGGCAGCCAAGATGGAAGTCTCTCCGACCGGTGCGTATCACTTACGCCGATCGAAATATCTTGCGATTCAAGGCAATCCGGATGCCGCCCGCGATGAACTCAAGCTGGCGGCCGCCATTCCGCCAGTCGAGGCCCTGGATCATTTCCTGACGGGCGATTCGCATCAGAAACAGGGGCTATTGGCCGAAGCCGCTCGCGACTATGCGAATGCATTGCGGGCTCAGCCGGATCATTTTTGGGCTCAATATTTCCTGGCGATCTGCAACCTGCAGTTGGCAAGGCCGGCCCAGGCTCGCGATAATTTGACGACTTGCATGATGTCCCGCCCGGAATTTCACTGGCTCTATCTTCTGCGCGGATTCGCCAATGGCCAATTGAACGAATTTCGCTCGGCCGAGGACGATTACGCCAAGGCACTTTCCCTTCAGCCGGAACCGCAAGCTCACTATGGCATTCTGGTGAATCAGGGCGTACTCCGCGTGCGTCAAGTCAAGCTCGCCGATGGCCTGCTTCCCATGCCAGAACTTCCGATGATGCCTTCACTGGAATTCGCTCAACGTTCCGCCATCGAGGCATATCGTTCGAAAAAACTCGTCGAAGCTTCCGGCTTTCTCCAGGACGCGATCCGTTTGCAGCCAGAGCAGAATCCCGCTTATCGCTACCTGGCCTTGGTTGCCCAGCAACAAAAGAAATTGGACGAGGCGATCACATTGATTGTGAAGGCGATCGAAACGGCCAAGAATCAACCGCTTGAAGTCCAGGCCCAGCTTTTTGGCCAGCGAGCGCGAATTCACCGGGAAAAACAAGATACGGATGCGGCCCGAATAGATCTCGTGGAAGCACTGCGTCTCGCCCCGAATGCGGATGATTATCTGGAGCTCGGCCGGATTTTGCATTTGACCAAGAATGATTCAGAAGCGTTGAACGCTTACGCGGCGGCCATCCATCTTCGCAAGGACGATGCGGAGGCCCATCGCTTGAAAGCGGTTTCGCTAATGACGTTGCACCGCGAATCCGAAGCGGTGCTCGCGCTCGATCAATACCTGGCCAAACGAGGCAAGCCCACCGCGGACATTTACAAATCGCGAGGCCAGGCGCGTGCCCGGTTGAACCAATTCCCCGCGGCGATTGCCGATTACACGCAGGCCATCGCTTTACAACCGGATGCCGCCACCCATGCCGCTCGCGGCTGGCTTTTTCTTTCGAATGATGTCCTCCCGCTCGCCTTGCAAGATTTCGAAGAGGCTGTTCGGCTCGACCCCAAGAACGCCCAGGCCTTTTCGGGACGTGGCCTGATCCGGGCTCGCATGGGCCAACAAGCCATGGCAGTGGCCGATGCGGAAGCGGCGATGTTGCACGGCCAACCTGAAACCTTCCGAACGCTCTGGACAACGGCCCATATCTTCGCCCAACTCGCCGCCGAATCTGGTTCGCCTGGTTCTCGAACCGGCACCATTCGAACTCGCTACCAGGAAAAGGCCGTGGATCTATTGCGTCGAGCGATGGAGCGAGTTCCTGCGACCGAACGGCATGCATATTGGAAGCAAGTTATCGCCCCCGACGCCTTGCTTAATCCGATTCGCGAACTGACTAGTTTCGAGAATTTGGAGCGAGCGTACGCGAAACCAAAAGGACGGTGATTGTTCGCCCCGGAGCCAGGTTGCGTAAGCTCCTTGAGTGCCGCAAAACTCCTCCAGGTGCTTACTCAGTCTGGCTCGCCGGCCGAGGGTTCTCGAAATTTGGGGATCGACTGGGAAGGAATCCATAAAAACAGAAATGATTCAGCGATGCGAGTTTCCTCTATCGTGAAGTAAGCCCAATGTCCAAAGCCCGTTCCCATCGAAAACGACGATCAGGGGTTCAGCCCGTCCTCTCCGCGCGCTCGTCCGGCCTTCGTCAAGTTCGCCTTCAGGTCGAACAACTCGAGGATCGAACGCTGCTGAGCACGAGCGACGCTGTTGCCCTTTCGTTTATCGATGCGGCTCTGCCT
This sequence comes from Planctomycetota bacterium, assembly GCA_021413475.1. GTDB lineage: Bacteria > Planctomycetota > Planctomycetia > Gemmatales > Gemmataceae > JAIOQJ01. The sequence goes on from JAIOQJ010000620.1 coordinate 12,544, forward strand.
TATCAGGCTGCGCACGTTTCCGAATATCTGGCATATCCCGGCGACAGCGTTCTCAATCGGATCAGTCTCAACGCCGGCGACATGGTCACGGCATCGGTGAACACGGCACCTTACGGCGGCGGACTCAACAGTTATCTGCGAATCTTCGAGGATATCGGCGGCGGCAACGTTCGCGAGATCGCGTCCAACGACAATTTCCGCGGCCTGGACGCTGGGCTAACCTTCCAAGCACCAAATACCGGCGTTTATTACGTGGGCGTCTCGGGTTTTGATAACACGGCATACGATCCCACCGTGCCGTTCAGCGGTACGGGGATGTCGAGCGGCCTATTCGATCTGAATCTCGCTTTGCAAGCAGCGGTCGCCCAGCCGAACCTTGTTGCTTCTTCGTTTCAGATTTCTCAAGCGAACGGTGTGTGGGGCGACTCGTTCACTGTCAACTATGCCCTGCAGAATCGTGGCGCACTCGACTCAGTGCCGACAACTCTCTCGTTGCTCATTTCGGCCAGTAATCGCTTTGATGATGGCGTTCCCGAGTTGCAATCCGTTTCGATTCCCACCCTCGCCGCGGGGAATTCTCTGAGCGGATCATTCACGGTCACCCTTGGTGCGGCCGGCACGCCCTTGCCGCCGTTCAGCGACTCACAACAGGTCTTCTTGGGCCTGGGCATCGGCTCGGGCAGTCCCATCAGTCCGACACGAGGGAACGACTGGTCATCCTTGAAGATGCTGAAGGCGGAAACGATCGCGCCTGGCGAAGTGCTCGATACACTCGCGACGGCCAAACCGATCGCGATTGATTCCCTGACCAGCAATATTTCGCTCAGTCCGGGCGAGCAAAAATTCTTCGCGATCACCTTGACTCAATCGGGCAACCTGAAGGCACGACTGGATGGCGCGTCCGGATCGGCTTCCCTGGCCCTTTACGATGCTCAAGGCCTTCCGATCGTTCAAAGCAACGGCCAGTCGCCCAGTAATCCCAGTCCGCTGCTTCATCATGTATTGATCGGGAGTCCCGATAATGGCGGGACCGTTTATTATCTCCAGGTGAAGAATCTCGGTTCCGCAAGTAGCATCGGCACACTCGACGTTTTGTTCACCCCGTCGGCTTCCAAGTTTTTCACCACCCAGGTGGAAAATGGAAATGCCGCGCTCGTGACAGGCGATTTCAACGGCGACGCCCAACTCGATTTAGCCACAACCTATTCTTACTACGTCAACAGTGTTCAAGTTCTCCTCGGGAACAACGACGGCACCTTCCAGGAACCGCTCGCTTATTCCACTCAAATTCTGGCCGAAGCCTTGATAACCGGTGATTTCACGGGCGACGGCCGACTCGACATGATCGTCGGCACGTCTGGAACCAACGGTGCGCAGATCCTTGTTGGTAACGGAGATGGCTCGTTTCAGAACGCCACGACGATCTCGAGCCAAGGCGGCGACTCCTTGATTGCCGGCGATTTCAACGGCGATGGCAGGCTTGATGTGGCGGCGTCCGACTCCTATTACGAGACGTTCATTGTTCTGCTCGGTCTCGGTGATGGCACATTTCAAGGCGTGCCATCCATCGTCGTGCCCGGCAGGCCCACCTCACTTGAAGTCGGTGATTTCAACGACGATGGCCGGCTCGACGTGGCGATTGCTGGTGAGTATTCGAATCAGCTCACGGTGCTATTGGGACAAGGCGATGGGACTTTTTTGAACTCCGGCACCTTCGACTTAGGGACAAGCCCCGGAACGGTGGTCGCCGGCGATTTCAATCGCGATGGGCGACTCGATCTTGCGGCCGCGAATATCACATCGGGCGACGTGACCGCGTTGCTTGGCCAGGGGGATGGCACATTTGCAGTCGCTGGAACCTATGCTATCGGGGATCGAGTATACTCTCTCGAAACGAGCGACCTGAATCGAGACGGCATCGTGGATCTCGCCGTTCTTGCCTCGGGGTCCGATACCGTGACCGTCTTGCTTGGCCTAGGCGATGGCTCATTCCGGAATGCGGGCTCGTTTGCGTTGGGTGCTTTCCCTTTATCGATTGTTTCGGGCGATTTCAACGGCGACGGTCGCGCCGATCTCGCGGCCGCCAATTACATCTCGAACACAGTCCAAGTATTGCTGGGCAACGGCGACGGCACATTCCCCCAAATCGGCTCACCGAATAAGACAGGCCAGCTGCCATGGACCTTGGCCAGCGGCGATTTCAATGGCGACGGCCGGCTTGATTTCGCGTCGGCCAACTACAACTCCAACGACGTTTCGATCTTATTAGGCCAGGGCGACGGCACGTTCCTGGCCAAGGATCGAATCGCGGCGGGGACGGGGCCATACTCCCTGGCGGTCGGTGACTTCAACGGCGACGGGCGTCTCGATCTCGTGGTCGGCAACTACGGATCGTTTGACGTGACGCTTCTGCTTGGCAGCGGCGATGGCTCGTTCCAATCGGCCGACACTTTTGACGTCGGCGGAATACCTTCCGCGTTTTCCGTGGAAGACTACGACAAGGATGGGAATCCCGATCTGGCCGTGGCCATTGAATACGACCCCAACCGCTATGATGGCCAACAGGTGAAAATCCTGTTGGGCGACGGCCTTGGCAGCTTCCATTCCGGTAACACGTTGACGGTCGGCGCTCGACCCAAGTCGCTCGTGACAGGCGATTTCAATGGCGACGGCAATCTCGACCTGGCTTCGGCGAATTACAATTCTTTCGATCTCACCGTACTTCTTGGCGACGGGCTCGGCAATTTTCTATCAACAACAACGATTTCGCTCGGGGGAGCCGCCGTGGCCGTGACGGCTGGGGACTTTAATGGAGACGGACGAGTCGATTTAGCGGTCGGCACCTTTTACTCGAACGGGATCACGGTCTTGCTATCCAATGGCGATGGCACGTTCCAAGATCAAGGCTTTCAATCCGTGTCGGCCAGCCTGAGGACGCTTGTGGCGGGCGACTTCAACGGCGATGGCAATCTCGATCTGGCAAGAACCAACTACTTATATCCTTCCTACGCCCCCGCGAATTCGGTCACCATCATGCTCGGCGATGGTAGCGGCAGCTTCCAGGAGTTTGATTCGTTCTCGACGACGAGTTATCCGCAAGGCCTGATTGTCGGCGATTTCAACGGCGACGGCCGGCTCGATCTGGCAACCGCCAATCGGAACACCGCCCATGTGACATCGGCGCTTGGCCTTGGGAACGGATCGTTCGTATCCCCCGTACTAGCCCCCATCGTCGTGCGGTCAACGCCCCTGGTCGTGACTCCACCCGGATCGCAAGTATCTGACATTTTTGTCCTGAGTGAGACCGGCAGGATCTTGTTCCGCCGCGGCTTGCCGACTCAGACCGGAACTTATGCGCCTCCCGTGGTGCTCAATCCCGATCCCCGATTTGCCGCGCGCGATCTGGCATTGGTCTCGACCGCGGGTGGAAACTTCCTCCTGGCTGCCCTGCATTCGACTCCGACAGCCATGGCCGGCGGACCTGCAATTTCACAAGTCACGCTTTATGTACCACAAGCGGATGGCACGTTCACCAAGATGCCCGGTCTGGATTTACCAGCCGGTGTTCTCCCCGCCAGCATCGCCACCGCGGATTTGACCGGCGATGGGCTGGGCGATCTGGTTATAACCGCCGGCGCTTCGGATCAACTATTCGTTTCTCTCCAGTTGGCTCCCGGGGTTTTTGGGCCGGCTGT
>JAIOQJ010000019.1 GCA_021413475.1 Planctomycetota bacterium
CTTGGCGGCGTTGGTGAGCAAATTCGATACGACTTGGATCAGACGAGTGGGATCGCCACTCACCCACAACGGTTCGGTAAATTGCGCGACCACCAAATGGTGCTTACGGCTCTCGACGAGAGGTTTCGCCATCTCCAAGGCATTGTTAAGAACCGTCCACAAGTCAACGACCTCGCGACGGAGCGTAAGCGTGCCGCACCGGACCCGGGTCAGGTCGAGAAGGTCTTCAATCAAGCGGGCCATGTGCGCGGTCTGGCGTTCGAGCCGGCTCAAGGTTTTCTCGCGAACCTTGGTATCGGCTTGAGGTAGTCTCAGGAGTTGCGCCACGAGCGTGAGTACGCTCAGTGGGGAACGCAACTCATGCACGATCGCAGACAAGAAGTTGTCCTTCTGCCGGTCGGCTTCTTCCAGTTCGCGGGTGCGCTGCCGCAGTTCCTCCTCGAGCCGCCGGTGCGAGGTCATGTCGCGAATGGTGCTCGCGACAAGAAGTCCCCTTTCGGGTGGCAGCGGGCTAATCGATACATCGATCGGAAATTCGTGGCCGTCCCTCCGCAAGCCGAACAGGTCGAGGCCGCGACCCATCGGCCGCGGGTGTGGATCGGCAGCATAGGCACGGGTTTCTGCGACGTGAGTGCCGCGGTACCGCTCCGGCATGAGCATTTCTAGTGGGCGACCGACCAACTCCTCCCGGCGGTATCCAAACAACTTCTCGGTTTGGCTGTTGACCTGGACTATCACTCCCTCTCCGTCGATGATCACGACCGCGTCGGGGGCGGCTTCGAGGAAGCCGCGGAAGAGACGCTCGTGTTGAACGACCGGGAATTTCAGCCCGCCGGTGAGATCATCAACTCCGATCTGCATCGGGACAACCTTGCTCATTATTTAAAGAGTTCGTTTCCGGATAGCATCTCACACGACCGTCCCGAATAAGGCTCCGACGCCGGCAGTTATCGCCATCGCGAGTGCCCCCCAAAAGGTGACTCGGATAGCGCCTCTCGTGGCGCTTGCGCCACCAACGAACGCTGCAAGACCTCCCAGAGTCGCGAGGCAAATTAATGATGCTCCGGCGACAAGGGGGATGAGATACGCGCCAGGAGCAATTACCACTGCCAATAGGGGTAACGCCGCGCCAACCGCGAATGTCCCGGCTGAGGCGAGTGCCGCTTGGACGGGCCTCGCAACGAGCAACTCGGAAGTGCCGAGTTCGTCACGGGAATGGGCGGCCAATGCGCCATGGGCCGTGAGTTGCTCAGCGACCTGTTTCGCAAGCGACGGATCGAGGCCTCGTTTAAGGTAGATTGCCGTCAGTTCTGCGAGCTCGGCTGTTGGATCGGTTGCGAGTTCCTGGCGTTCGCGGGCGAGATCGGCCTGTTCGGTATCGGCCTGGGAACTGACCGAGACATACTCACCGGCCGCCATCGACATCGCCCCGGCGACCAACCCGGCTACCCCCGCGACCAAGATGTCGTGGCTGGCCGCGTGGGCCGCCGCGACGCCCAGGATGAGGCTCGCGGTCGATACGATGCCGTCGTTCGCGCCCATGACTGCCGCACGCAGCCAGCCAATGCGGTCCGTTCGGTGTCGCTCGCTGTGTGGCATGAGGTCCGACCTTCTATTCCGTTGTTCGGCCGTCAAACTGCTCATTGTCCGCCTCTGCTTCGCCGCGCGTATGGTGGACGACGCCGTCCCGGTGATTGGGCGGCGCGTAGAGTGTGTAGAACTTGAGTGGGACACTGCCCGTATTGATGATGTTGTGATTCGCCCCGGCCGGGACGATGACCGCAAAGCCTGCCTTGATGGCCGTCCGCACACCGTCAAGAATCGCCTCCCCGGTCCCCTCCTCCACGCGAAAGAACTGATCCAATGTGTGAACTTCCGCCCCGATCTCTTCCTTGGGCTTGAGCGCCATGACGACGAGTTGGCAGTTCTTCGCCGTGTACAGCACCCGACGGAACTCCTCGTTCCTCACGGCGATGCTCTCGATGTCCTGTACGAAACCGTTCATGATGTTCCTGCTTACATTGAAGGACTGCATGCGCAAGACACACCGCTTGGCACGTCGCCGAACCTTGTGAATTACCTCACGCACGTGCGCAAGATATCACATCTCAGTTGATCTATTTCGGTCGCCCAGTTTGCCTATTACCTCGTCAGTTGGACGTATCAAGGACCGCCACGACCCATCGCCGTTGTACCGCACGACGGTGCCAGTCGCCATCAATTATTGATTTCTTGCTTCACTATCAAATCAATGATGCGGATCCGCCTTGAACAAGTCGTGGTTCTTGTTGCCCTTCGAATAGATGTACGCCAGCAGATCGAGAATCTCGTCCTTGGTCAACTTGTCGAGCAGGCCTTTCGGCATGATCGATTGCGTTGACTTTTTCCGGTCCTCGATCTCGCTCTTCTTGATGACGATCGGCTCCGCTTTGATCAGCGGGTTCTCGACCAGTTTGATGACGTCGCCCTTATCCTCGACGATCAGGCCGGTGTGCTTCTTGCCCGCCGTGGTTTCGATGATCCAGGTCTCGAACTTTTCGTTGATGCGTGACGACGGTTCGAGCATGTCCTTGAGCATGTCGACCGGCTTGTACTTCGGTTCGTATTGCGACAGATCGGCACCGAAAGCGTTGCCGACGCCTTCCATCTTGTGGCATGCGACGCAGGTCGCGACCGTGAACATCTGCTTGCCGTTGCCGAAATTGCGGCCGCCCTTCATCTCGTTCACCTCGGCGACCAGTTCTTCGTACTTCCATTCCGTGCGCGGCCGGCGATCCTTCAGGAGCGGGTCCTTGATCGTCAACGGCTTCTTGGTCAGATACGCTTCGGGATTTTCCTGGTACTCGTCGAGATCCTCGACAACGTACAAGGCACCGTGCATGCGCATCCAGTGGCCGGGATAGGTACAAACGTAGGGATAAACGCCCGGCTCCTTCGGGGCGATGAAGCTGAGCTTCTGGGCGTCGCGTGGCTGGAGCAGATCGCTACCGAGCAAAACCTTCGGCGACTTGGGCACAAAATGCCGGGCGGCGGCATCGGGCGATTGGGCGGTCGCTTCCGCGATCTTGCCGAGCTCTTCCATCGAGCCGGGCGTGCCGATGACGAAGTTGTGCGGCATCAGGTCGATGTTCTCGAAAATGAACTCGACCGGTTTGCCCGCCTTCACGACCAGGATTTCCTTGTCGTAAGCCATCCGCTCCGGCAGCGTGTGAATACGAAGCACACGCACGCCGAGTTCGCCGAGTTCCAACCGCAGCATCCGGCCGTCGGCGGGTGGCAGCAGCGACGTCAAGGCATCGGCGAATTCGAGGGCGTCGAGTGCCGCGGGTGTGGTGCGTTCCTTGGCCGGGATCTTCTTGATGGCACCCATCACGACGTCAACGAGCACCTTGGCGTCGTCCTTCGGCCAAAACGGGCGCGGAATCCGCTGCATCGCATGGATGGCGGCGAAGCGGTCGTTATCTTCCTTGACGAATTTCGCGAGCGTTTGGAAGGTCTTCTGCTCCTGGCCGCGAACGGTGGTCAGGGCTTCCATCGCGGAACGGCGGATCATCGCGGCCGGCCCGCTGCCGCCCAGTTCAAACTCAACCTTGCGGGCCGGGCCGGGGCTACTGGGATTCGCCCAAGTCTCGCGACGAGCCTTGTCGAGAACCTGGACGGTGAAGCCATCGAGCCGCTTGTTCATGCCGGGGTCGGTCCGGTTATGGATCACGATGGTATCGATCGGATATTCATCGCCGAGATCGACTTCCCACCAGGGGGCATTGCCGTTTTCCTTGGTGTGGCTGATCGAACCCATCGAATACAGGCCGGCCGTGTTGCCGTCGATTGCCTTCTCCGGACTGCCGCCGAAGTCGATGTCCTTCTGCGAGGCCTTCCCCTTGCGGGCGATGTTCTGGCCGTTGCTGAAGACCTCGACTTCCGCGAGGCTGAGCGTCTTCTTGTTTCCCTTGATCTCGACACGCACGAAGCGCCCGGCGATCCCCTTGCCCGTTCCCACCTGGGCGGCGAGATTCGAGGGCAACGCGGTCAGTAGCGGTTCCACCCAGGGATAGAGTTTCGCTTTCAAACTCGGGTCGGCAATCAACGGCATGGCATTGAGCAGGTCGCGCAAGCCGTTCACCGACTTGCTCGCCAGCGCCCAGGTCTTGTCAACCGCGCCGTCGCCATTGATCAGAGCCACGTAGCCCACTTGGCGAATCAACGGCTTCTTGGCGGTGGTGGCGATCTTTTCGAGTTCCGGCCGGACCGCGCTCAAGTCAGCGGCACTGCGGCCGTTCATGAGGCGAACCAGTTCGAACACGATGCTCTCGTCGCGGCCGGCCAGGTCGCCCTTACCGCTGGCGATCTCGTCGATGCGGCTGATCGAATCGAGCAACACTTTCAGTTCCGGTTGCTTGTCGATCGCGGCCAGATCGCGCAAGGCGATACGGCGATGTTCATCCGCGATGCCGGGGCGATAGAGGATTTCGAGGCAGACGGCCCGGCTGCGGCCCAGCTTCAAGAGATCATCGACTTTGAGATTGCGGAGCATGTACCGCGCCCCGGCATCGGTCGTGAAGTTGATCTTCTTGCCGACCTTGATCGCTTCCTTGACGATCGGATCGAGCACTTTCAGCGTCTCACCGCGGAGGAAGTCGAGATAGATATCGCTGGGGAAATCGTTAGAGATCAGGACAATTTCGATCGCCTCGGGCTGGCTGAAGAAGCTGGCGGCACGCACCGCTTCGAGGCGAACGCGCGGATGCACGTCGGCAGCTTGTTGTTTGAATAAATTCAATGCCTCGGGCACGCGATCACGCCAGTAGGTGAGAACGCGCGTCGCGGCCGCGCGAGCCCGGAAGTCCTTCGCCGTCAGCATTTTCAGAAGCAATTCCTTGTTGACGACGTTGTGCGACTGATGCAGCCAGAGGGCTTCGAGGAGATGATGTTCGTAGTCCTTGTCGCTGGTGTCGAGGTTTTTCGCCCAGATCGACAAAGCGGCCATCACATCCTTGGTGTCGCGGCCGGTCAATTCGGAGCGAGCGCGGGAAACGACCCGGCTTTCCGTCAACTTCAGCAGATCCAATAGCGCACTGATCGGTTCGCCATCGATTTTCGGTGACTTCGAAAGATCGCGGCCTTCGTAGGTCACCCGGTAGATACGGCCGTGGATGCGGTCGCGGTTGGGATCGCGAATGGCGTGCTGCAAGTGGCCGATGATCGGATTGTGCCAGTCGATAAACCAAATCGCGCCGTCAGGCCCAACCTTGAGGTCCGTGGGCCGGAAATTGGGATCCTGCGACGAGACGATCGGTTCGAGTTCGGTGGCACCGAAGCTCGAGTCCTTGTCGTCGACCTTGTAGCGAAGAATGCCCTGGAACGTAATCACGTTGCCGACGAGCAGATTGTCCTGCATCGAATCGGGGAAGTGCTTGCTCGAAAGGTACTCCGCACCAGGGCATGGACGGGTCCGTTGCTGGTAAACTTGTGGCGGCTTGGGGTGCTTGTTCGGGAAATCGACTTTCCCCGAGAAGAGCGTCGCGTGATAGGGCTGAGCGCCGGTGCCGTCATAAACGATGTCCTGCCCCCAGCGATCGAATACGTGCCCGTGCGGGTTGGCGAAACCCGTCGAGACGTAGACGTCGAACTTCTGCGTGCGAGGCTCGTAGCGGAAGACGCCGCCATTGGCGCAGCGAGCAACCGGACCGTAGGGCGATTCGACCTGGGTCGCGTGGAAAGTCCCTTCCTGGAAGTAAACCCCTCCGCCCGGATCGAACGCGAAGCTGTTCGAGGTATGGTGCGAGTCCGCGGAATCGAGGCCGTGAAGCACGCGCTGGCGGAGATCGGCCTTGCCGTCTCCATCGGTGTCTTTCAAGAACCACAGGTCGGGGGCCTGGGCAATCAGGATGCCGCCGTTGTAGAACTCGAAGCCGGTCGGGCAGTTCAAGCCGTCGGCGAAGACGGTCATCTTGTCGGCTTTGCCGGTCCCCTTGCTGTCTTCGAAGATCAGGATCTTATCGACGCGATCTTCCGAAGGTTTCCAGCGCGGGTAGCTCGGCCAGACCGCCACCCACAAACGCCCCTTGGCATCGAATTGCATCTGCACCGGCTTGGCGAGTTCCGGCCATTCTTTTTCGGAGGCGAATAGCGTGACCTTCATCCCCTTGCCCACGGTCATCTTCTTGATGGCTTCTTCGCCATCGAGAAATTTCCAGCCGTTTTCGGGGCTAAACTCGGGTCGATTGGTGGGCACCGGAATCAACGGCGGGCAATTGCTGTCGTCGATCTTCAGATCGCCGCCTTGTGCCACCGCCCAGATCCTCTTGTCGCGGTTACTGGTCTTGACGTCGAGGATTTCGAGTTCGCGTTGTTGATCCTCGTAGTTCGATTGCTTGTTGGCATAGGGGATGAACGCCCGCCCGCCGTAAATGTTGTAACCGTCCATCACGCGGTAGCGGTTGAACCAGTAGAAGTTCTTGTCGACGACGGCATCGCGAAGCGCGGCAATCTGTTTTTCCCCCGGCGCGTTGATGGTGGCACCGAACAGCGTTTGGTCGATGATCTTCGCGATTTCCTGGTTGCCCGCCGCATTCAGGTGTACGCCGTTAATCGTCAACGGCTGCTTCGCCTTGGCGTAAAGATCCTGCGTCGGCGTGAAGAGATCGACGAAGTGAACGCCTTTAGCCTTCGCGACTTCTCGCATGGCCTCGGTGTAAAGCTTCAGCCGAACGTTCGTGTCTTTGCCATCCGGCAAATTGGGGCTCTTGTGATCCTCAAACGCGATCGGCGAGAAGATGACTAGCTTGGGAGCTGACTTGCCGTTGTACTTCTGGGCCAAGGTATTTTTGATGAACGCCGCCAGGTCCGTCTTGAATGCCTCCAGGCCTGCTTCGCCGGCCCACGATTCGTTGTAGCCGAAGAAAGCGAATACCACGTCGGCTTTCGTGTTGGTCGTTTCAAAGCGGTTCTCACGAACACCGAGTCGAGTGACGAGTTTGGACGGTTCCGGAACAGGGGCTACCCCCGCGAGCCATTGATCGGGGGTGCCAAACGCCTGTGAGCGAATCCGCTGGTTCAGTTCATCACCGGAAAAACCGAGGTCGCGGAAGACCAGTTCGTGTTTGGGAAATCGAGCCTGGATCAGCGTCTCCAGCCAGCCATCATGCTGCATCCGATCGGCCAGGGTGTTGCCGATGATGCAGATATGTTCCCCCTTCTGAAGTTCCAAGGGAGCCGCATACAGTGTCGTGCAAAATAAGAAAGTGAAGAGAGCGCAAGCCGTGCGTTTCATGGAATGATCCTTGAGGCCGGAGAGACGGCGAAAACCGTTGCGGTTCGATGTCGGTTTATCCTATCAAGGCGGCGGGAAGTGGGAAACTCGTTTAGCCGCGACTCGCAGGGTTTCCGGAGAGTCGCGCGGTAGCTCCATGCGGTTTCAAGGTACCGGCAGCGCCGTCCCCTCCGCCGTATCGGGCAGCGTCCGCACCAGCGCCAGCGTCACCCAGCCCGTCGCCATGTAGCTGCAGAACTCAGGCGGCTCATACGCCCGCGATACGACAAACCACGACCCGTTCGGCTTCTGAGTTTTCAGCAAGTAGGTCCAGGCCTTCGTGACGGCCGGATCCTTTGCGGTGAAGCCGGCGGTGGTCAGCGCCAGCAGAGCCTGACCGGTACCCATCGCGTCGCTGCGGAGTTTACTGGTCTGGCTCCAGCCGCCGTCGTCTTTCTGCATGGCCAAGAGTTGCTTGACGAGAGTCTGAACCTCGTCCGTTTTGCCCAGGCGCTTTGCGAGCAAGATGCGCAGCATCAAGGATTGAAGCGTGTCGCTCGGTGGATTGTCGTTCAAGAACTTGAGGCCCTTCTCTTTGCTTTTGGCGAGAGCCTCCTTGGAAATGCCGGTCGGCTCGCGATAGTTCAGCGTCAACAGGGCCCAGAGCGTGGTCACGTCGTCGTTGTCGATCAACGGCGGCATCAGGAAACTGGTCTCTCCTTTCGGCGTCTTCTTCGTGATGATGACTCGCCAAGAGCCATCGTCCTTCTGCTGATCGATCAAATGGGCGGCGGCCTTGTCGAAGAACTTCGTCGTCTCGGCATCCGGCTCGCCGGACGCGCCCATGCCGAAGGTGAGATACATGACGTTGACGCTCAACTCGGTGAGCACATCTCGGCTGGTTGGCTTCATTTTGGGGTGCGAATTGTACGCCGTCAGCGCACGGGCACGCACCAGTTCCAGCGACTTGTCGTTGACGGCGAAGCCATGCTTCTTCGCTTCATAGCCGCTCCACATCATCAACGGGCCGTGATGGCAGCTAACGCACTTCGTGGTCTCCCACGCCAAGCCTTCCTTTTCCAGGAACGGCAAACTTCTTTCGACCATCTGCCGAACCTGCGGCGCGGTAACGGGAGCCTGGAGCAAAGGGTTGAGGCTAGAAGCCAAGATCGCGAACGTGATGGGGAACATGGCGGAACTCCTGGGCGGGAAGTATGTGGAGAGATTTTGAGACGCAGTCGGTGGGATTCAGGCGTGTATTAGATCGTAACGCGGTGAAGTGCCGTGTCAAGGAGCATTCCAACCTTCCAACGACTCGCTTAATATCCTTCTCATTGATTCTCACTACCACGCCACCCTCGATGAGAATCACGTCAAAACCGTGAGAATCATGTCAAAAACATGAGAATCATCGATTCGAGGTGAGAATCACGCCAAAACCATGAGAATCATCCTCGGTCGAGGTGAGAATCATGTCAAAAGCATGAGAAACATCTCCACCCGATGAGAGTTGCTGACAAGCGATTCTCCGGAAACCCTACGAATCGCGGCTAAACGAGTTCTCTTGCCCCATTCCGCCATCTGTGTTAATCCCCTCCCCGACTGAAATCAGGAGGGCGGGATCATGAGTCGAAGGCGTTTCACGTTCGGGTTGGTCACGATGACCAGCGTTTCGATGGCAATCATCATGTTCTGGGATGGTCTCTATCCTGCCTTGTCTCACTCGACTTCCCAGCTTCTCGCCGATTCTCTGCCCGCACGCGAAAAAGAATGGGTTCCCGCCCCTTCGGAAGGTCCCGGCGCGATTGAAATGTCGCTGCGATCGGTCGTCCCGCCAGCCGAAACACCCCAAGCCGTACAACCATTACAGGCAAAAGAACAGATAAAGTCGGATTTGTTGTTGCCAGCGGCACAGCCGTCATTTAATCTCAATCTTACGAAGGATGAAGGGATTCGACCGGTTGGCAATGCGGAACCGCTGCCGGTGGTCGCGCCGCCTGTGGACGTCGTTCCACCACCTCCGATTTCGGTCCCCGAGATCGCGGTTCCCAAAATCGAATTGCCGCCTTTGAAGTTAGATCCCGTATTGCCCGAGATCAAGGCCGCACCGCCTGAACTGACTACACCATTGAATTTGCCACCAGAGGACGCAACCATGAATTCGCTGAAGTTCGCCGTTTCCGCTATTGTCGGGGCGGCTCTACTCGCCTCACCCGTCACGGCCGCCGAGCCCAAAGAGGATTTCTCGAAATCCATCGAGAAGCTCGAGGCCGCCGTCTTGAAGCTGAACGAAGTCGAAAAGAGCCTGACCGCCTATAAAATTAGCAATGCCGCCGCCGTTAGCCAGGCCCAGATCGACATCGAAACGATGAAGGCGAAAATTCGCTCCCTGGAAGATGAAATCAAAATCATGAAGGCAAACGCCGCCAGTGGTTCGACTTCGAAGCGTGAAAC
>JAIOQJ010000621.1 GCA_021413475.1 Planctomycetota bacterium
GGCGGCTTACGCCGCTCGGCTCGCCAGTTGAAAAAATCCGTGTAATCACGGATACATATAAGCCGGCCGCACCGTGTTCCCATAGTAGGAACCGTAGTGGGCGGTCGAGTAATGATAGCCGCCATAGCCACCGTAGTTATAGCCGCCATAGCCGCGCGTTGCACCATAACCGTAGCCGGCATGGTAGGAATTGCCGCCGTAGCCATACGCTCCCGCGTGGCCGGTTGAGAAGCCGCCGCCTGGGCCATAGCCCACCGTACGGCCGGCGTGGTAGACGCCGTTCGGGCCCACGTGCGTGTAACCCACATGGCGGGCGCCCCACGCATGGACCTCGGAAGCACTTGCCAGCGTCAGCATGGCCGCCACGGCAACCGACAAGAATAATCTTCGCATCATGGTATTCTCCAGTTGAGGTTTCAGATTTGACTTTATTAGAGTTCCGACGAGGGGGGTTGCGTAAGCGCCCCGTGTACTTCATCCACGGGGCGTTTACGCAACTCCGCTCGTCATTGCGGCTCGACTACTTGGTCTTCACCCGTTTCATCTTCACGACGTCGGTATCGGGGATCATCTTGCCGTCCGCAGTTCGCTTCGTTGACTGCCAGGTGAAGTGATCGGCATCGACTTTGGTAACGACGTTCGTGGCGGCGATCTTAACACCGTCGCGAGTCGTGATGGCGTTGCTGATCGTGATCACCTTGTCGGCCACCGACCAGGTTCCCTCGCCGAAACCGCCGCCGGAATCAAAGGCCCACGAGCGAATCGTCTTCGCCTTGGCGTCCCAGCCGATCCACTGCGTGCCGCCCGTGACGGGGACATTGTTCAAGGTCATGGCGAAAGTGGAGACCAGGAAATTCTGGTTCTCGGCCCACGAGTACGAGATCTTCGCGGAGGAGCCCTTCTCGACATCTTCCTCCCAATCGCCGACGAGGAATTCGAGCGATTCGAGGTGTTCGTGATTCGAAGGCGGGTGGGCCACCATTTCGCGAACGCTCGCGATCAGCCATTTGCCATCCTGCAGGACGTGGACCGACGAATAGCGGGCGTTTGTCGGCGGTCCGCCGTCAGCACTGACAACCTCCGTGACGCCATCGAGAAGGGCGAGGTCCGGCTTGACGAAGCGAATGGAAGTGACACCAATCGTCAGCTTGGCCCCCTTCTGATCCGCGAAGAGTTGCTGGTAGGTTTTTTCGATCGCCGCTTTGCCTTTGACGACCTTGCCCGCCTGATCGATGTAGTCGGCATCGGCCGTGTAGAACGCCGCCAAGGCCGCGGCATCGCCCTTGTTGAAGGCCTCGACGAAGGCCTCACCGCTCTTGCGAATGGCCGCCTCTTCGGGCCCATCTTTCGCCTGGGCGGGTAGCGGAGCGGCCGCTCCAGCCAGCGCGACGAGTAAGGCCGCCAAACACTTCAGAAACGAATTCATGTCATTCTTCCTTCCGTTGATATCAGGTCGTCGAACACGATGAAAATCCGCGAATTCATGCCGCTTCTAGCCAGGCCCAAGCATCCGCGATGTTGGCCGCGTCAAAGTACTGCAGCTTAGCAAGCGTGAACGGCTTGCAAACCTTGGCCATCCATTTTTCCCAGGTCTTGTCACCGACCAGCGCGATCCGCTCGATCGTCGTGCAATGGGTAGTCGAGAACTTCACGTCGTCCCATAGAGCGTGGGCGTCCCAACCCTGAAAGTCGTGAAATTGGGCCAACAGCCGCACCTTGCCATCCTTCGCGATGGCGGCATCGACCAGCGGCACGAATTGTTTGTAGTCCTCGTCATGAAGCTTCCCGGACAGTTTGAAGCCGATGGCTTTCTTCGAGGGGCTGGTGAGTTGTTCGATCATCGTGAAATTCTCCAGTTTGTAGAGAGTGGGTTTGTAGGGTGGGCCGAGAGGCCCACCCTTGCGAAGTGGTGGGCCTCGAAGACTCGGCCCACCCTACAAAAGATCGCTAATCCCGTTTGCCGTTCTTGTCCTGAATCGCCTTCTTTTCTTGCGGAGTCAGTGCCGTCGGCTTCAGTTGCACCGTCAGCTTGGATAGCTTGCCGGTGAAACGGAAGGGCGTCTTGTAATCCTTGTCGTCCACCGGAGTGCCGGTATCGATGCCGATATCGAAGGTCTCATCCCATTGCAGCGTAAACGGTATCGTGCGAACCATTTTCTGATTCGCCACTTCCTTGCCATCGACCTTCAGCACGCCGGTGCCGCCTTTGCCGAAGCCGGGTCCGTCAGACGTGAACTCGAAGGCAACCGTGTGCTTGCCTGGTGTGAGAGCGTCCTTGCCCTCCCATTTCATGCGTTGCAGATCGACGAGATTCCAGGTGAAGACAGGTTTCCCCTTCAACAGGTAGAAACCGTAACCGCCGAAGCGGCCGCCCTGGGTGTTGATCATCCCCTCGGCACCGCCGTCGGGAATTTCCACCTCAGCCGTCAGCGAGTAAGACTTGTTCAACAAGCTCGGAGCGCAATCGTGCGGGATGCCTGATAGCTCACCGGAATAGGTGAAGACTGTTCGTCCCGCGACCGTGCTTGGCCGGGGAGTAAGCATTCGCGAAACAACCGAATTATCCAACGGCAGAACGTTGTACTTGGCAGCCTGCACCAAGAATAGCTCTTTCAACTCGCGGAGCTTATCCGGGTTGGCCGCCGCGACATCCTCGTATTCCGAGAAATCCTTGCTCAGGTCGTAAAGCTCCCACTTGTAACCATCGACGACATTCGGCGCAGGGTTACTGGTGATATTCCACGGCGGTTGAATCGGCACGGTGACGGCGATCCAGCCCTCGTGATAGAGAGCGCGATTGCCGAACATTTCGAAGTACTGGGTCTTGTGCGTCGAGGGGACGTTGGCGTTCGCCTTGTCCCAGGTGTAGGCCATGCTCACGCCTTCGATCGGCCGCTGCGGCACGCCATTGACCGACGCCGGCTGCGGGATGCCTGTCGCTTCGTAAATGGTCGGCACGATGTCGATCACATGATGAAACTGTTGGCGAATGCCGCCCGCGTCCTTGATCCGTTTCGGCCAGGCCATGCACATCCCTTGCCGAGTACCGCCGAAGTGCGAAGCCACTTGCTTGGTCCACTTGAACGGCGTATCGAACGCCCACGACCAGGCCACCGACATGTGCGGATAGGTTTTGTCAGATCCCCAGATGTCGTAGAAATTCTTGAGCTGGGCCTCGACCGGAACATTCACACCGTTGAAAGAAGCCACTTCGTTTGGCGTGCCGATGGTCGTTCCCTCGGCACTCGAACCGTTGTCTCCGCTGATGTAGATAATCAGCGTGTTATCGAGCTTGCCCATGTCCTCGACGGCCTGAACCACGCGGCCGATTTCGTAATCGGTGTATGCGAGGTAAGCGGCATACACTTCCGCCTGACGGGCGTACATCTTCTTCTGATCGGCGTTCAGAGTATTCCACTCCGGCAGCAAGTCCTTGGGCCAAGGCGTCATTCTCGCGTCAGCGGGGATGACGCCAAGTTTCTTCTGGTTGGCGAAGATCCGATCGCGCAGGTCGTTCCAGCCGCCGTCGAACTTGCCTTCGAATTTCTTGATCCACTCCGGCGTCGGGTGATGGGGCGCATGCGTGCCGCCAGGAACGTAATAGCATAAGAACGGCTTCTCCGGGGCGATCTCGTTGAGTTGCTTCAACCAACCGATGGCGTCGTCGGCCTGGGCGGTGGTCAAATTCCAGCCCGGCTTGCCGACAAAAGGCTCGATTGGCGACGTGTTGCGGAACAGGTTCGGCTGCCACTGGCTGGTGTCGCCGCCGACGAAACCGTAGAAGTAGTCAAATCCCTGGGAATTCGGCCACATGTCGAATGGACCGATCTGGCTCGCCTGGAAGGCGGGAACATTATGATTCTTGCCGAACCACGACGTTCCGTAGCCGTTCTGCCGCAACGGTTCGGCGATGGTGGCCGTGTCCTTGCCAAATAGGCTATCGTAACCGGGGAAGCCGGTGGCGAGTTCGGTGATGACACCGGTGTGAACCGAATGATGATTGCGACCGGTGATCAGGGCCGCCCGCGTCGGCGAGCAAAGGGCCGTTGAGTGGAACATGTTGTAGCGCAGCCCCATCTTGGCGATGCGGTCCATCGTGGGCGTCGGGATCACGCCGCCGAAAGTGCTCGGGGCACCGAAGCCGACATCGTCGGTCATGATTAGCAGAATGTTGGGCGCACCTTTGGGCGGAACGGTGATCGACGGCCACCACGACTTCGACTGGTAGGCGTTCAGATTGATCTCGCCGCCGAACTTGGGAATCGGATTGGGAAGAAAGACCCCTTCAAGCGATTGGGTGTAACCCGGCTCGCCGGGTTGGAGCCCTTTCTCGCTTGCGGTTTTCTTCTCTTCCGGAGCCGCCGAAAGGCTGATTCTGCCGGACGAGATAAGATACCCCATTACTCCCGCGACCCCCAAAAAGAATAGGGCGGCGATTCTCGATCGATTGGACATGTGCAACTCCATTGACGGACTTCAAACGCACCGACGACTTTGAATAGTTGAACGACTGAAACGCATCCCCCTCGGGGACCATGTGCGTTTCAGCGCGGTGAACGCTCACTCCGGGATTCAACTTCAAGACGGGAGGCAAACAGCAAAGACAGGGATGTGTGAAAGGATAAGGTAGGCGACTGCTGATTCAAGCCAAAAACCGGCATTCTCCGACGTTTCACAATGCTCGTTTAGCCGCGACTCGAAGGCTTCCGGAGAGTCGCGTGCGGTGCTCAGCGTTGAAAAATCGGCAAGTAATTGGCAGGGACGGATAACGCGATAATCGCGATTGAGGTCTGGTAGACGGGACCAGCTGATTGATAGTCGCGGCGCGACCAGCTTCCATCGGGCATCTGCATCTGTAGGAATTTTCCTTTGATCAGTTTGTAGTAGTCTTCCCAGTCTTTGCCGCCGACCTGATGCATCGCGTGGCAAGCGTAGTAATGACCGTACCAAAAATGCTCGCGCGGGTTATCCATGTGCTTGCGGAGGAACTCGACGGAACGTTCGACCAGTTTCTTGTCGTACTCGCCGCCGAGCTTCAGAACGCAGATTCCCGCGGCCGTACGGGCAAAGCCCGGCGCGCGGTTCCGCGGCATCGCTATCTTTCGCGCCGCGGAGGGCCATCACTTGCATGATGGTAACAGAAATGTCGGCCCCGCTGGGTACCGGTTCGTAGCGCCAGCCGCCGTGGTTCATCCCGTTGTCCTTGCACTGACACTTGACGATCAGATCAATGGCTTTTTTGACCGACTTCTTGAGGTCGTCATCACCCGTCATGCCCCATAACTGTGTGAGAGCGAGCGTGGCCATTCCATGGCAATACATGTTGCCGCCGCGCGTGCCGACAAGGTAGCCGTCATCCCGCTGAGACGCGACCAAGAATCGAACCCCCTTCGACACTTCCTGACCGTACTTGCCTTGGTTGGGGACATGTCCCTGAGACATGAATGCCATCAGGGCGAAACCCGTGATGGCCGTGTTGTTGGGATAGCTGCTATCACCCCACGAACCGTCGGTGTTCTGCTTGTTGGCCAACCATTCAAGACCTTTGGCCGTCTTGGCTTTCACTTCATCATCGATCTTGCTTTTCTCGTCAGCGGCTCGGCCGGGTGCGGCAAAGATCAAGATTAGGAGAACGGCGGATAGTCTCATTGGTGAATCCTTGATCAAGTTGGACAAGCCTTGCAGCAATCATTCGATCGTTTTTACACCCGAGCCCGAAGCGCCAGCAAGGGAGAACACTACCTTGCTGGCGCTTCGGGCTCGGTAAAATTGCAAATTCGCACTTGTTACTTGCTGCCCGGTGTCGTGGTCCCGGTAGCGGGCTTCTTACTGTTTACGTTCGTCGTGTACTGTTTGATCATCGCTCCGAACTCTGGAGGGACGGCGGCGTTGATGGCTTGCTGAAGGATCTCACGCTGCTTGGGAGGCAGGTTAATAAAGTTCCCGTCCGCATTCACGCCCGTGCCAGACGACGGCGTGAACTTCAGGGTCCCGTCGGCATTACGGTCGCCTTTGCCCATGCCGGTGTTCATTTCCGGGGACTTACCCATTCCCATTCCCATCCCCATCCCCATTCCTTTACCCATGCCCATACCCATTCCCATTCCCATGCCCATCCCTTGCCCCATTCCCATTCCCATCCCCATTCCCATTCCCATCCCCATTCCCATTCCCATCCCCATTCCCATTCCCATTCCCATTCCCATTCCCATAGCCATCGCTTGTTGCTGATTGACCTGG